>JALFTM010000176.1 GCA_022788345.1 Bacteroidales bacterium | reverse complement strand
GCAGATTGCAGAATTGGAAACAGCTGGACGCATTGAACTTTCAGTAGAAGAAGCTCCCGTTGTGATTGAGCGTGAGGATGTGGAAATTGTAACGGACGAAATTCCGGGTTGGACTGTCGCCAATGAAGGTGTCTTGACCGTAGCACTCGATCTTACGATTACAGATGCACTTAAGTGCGAAGGTTTGGCGCGTGAAATTGTGAAGCGCATTCAAACGTATCGTAAAGAAAGCGGTTTTGAAATTACAGACCGTATCAATATCATTTTCCAAACAGATGCTGAACTTGAAGCGGCTGTGACTGCTTATGGCGACTACATCAATGGACAAGTGCTGGCGGAAAGCTTTATCTTTGCACCAGCAGTAGACCAACCAGAAGTGTTGGAAATCTTAGATAAAAAAGTAGAAGTATCTATCACAAAAGCTTAAATGATTTTGTCTCTGCCCTCTGAATTGCAGAGGGCAGAGATTGAATGTAGAATATAAGAAATAGCAAACAACCTTCATTATGGCAGAAAATAAGAAAAGATACAGCGATGAAGATTTGGCTGAGTTTAAGGAGTTGATTGAACATAAGTTGGAATTGGCGCAGCGTGAATATCAAGATATTGTAGATACTCTCTCTGCGCGTAGCAACAACTCTGACGATACGCTTCCAACTTACAAAGCTTTGGAAGAAGGCTCTGCTGGGCAGTCGAAAGAAGAACTGAACGCCATGGCTTTGAGACAGCAAAAGTTTATACAGGGTCTACAAGCTGCTTTAGTGCGCATCGAGAACAAAACTTATGGTGTTTGTCGCGAAACAGGCAATCTTATCCCCAAAGAGCGTCTTCGTGCTGTGCCCCACGCCACGCTAAGCATTGAGGCAAAGAATATGCGTGATCACCGATAAAATGGGAGAGAAGCAACAAAATCCCCGAACCACAGAGGTCTCTATGGCGAAGCGTAGATACGGCTTTTGGGCTTTGGGTTTGATTGTTTTGGTAGTAGCAATAGACCAATTCGTCAAGCTCTATGTCAAGACACACTTTGCGCTCTACGAGCAGGTGGAAGTGTTTTCATGGTTTAAGCTCTATTTTGTAGAGAACGATGGCATGGCGTTTGGCTTAGACTTTCTTGGAACAGCTCCTTTGGCTTGTTTCCGTGTGATAGCCATTAGTGCATTCTGTCTTTATCTCCGTCGCCTCGTGCAAGAGCGTACGCCTTGGGGCATGATAGCTTGCATTAGTCTTATTATTGCAGGCGCAGTGGGTAACTTGCTTGATAACGCTTTTTATGGAGAAATCTTCACGGAAAGTGTCCCGCAAGGCTTTGGTGAGATGGCTCATCTCGTAGACTTTGGGACAGGTTACGGGGAGTTTCTGTCAGGAAAAGTGGTTGATATGTTCTATTTCCCACTCTTTACTTGGCCAACATGGATGCCACTTGTTGGCGGAGAAGTATTTTTTGGAGCAGTCTTTAATTTTGCGGATGCAGCCATCAACGTCGGTGCTATTGCTTTGATATTGTTCTACTACAAGCGTTTGTTTCAGACACCTGTGCAGACAAAGGAGAAAGATGTAGCTAACGTATGACCTGGAATGCACCTTTTGGAATTTTGCTCTTAGCACTTTCTCTGTGCTTAGGCTCTTGCAGAAATAAAACAGCAGGGGCACCAGTTGGTATGGGGCAGATGGAAGAGTTGCTTTATGACTATCAGTTGTTACAAGCTACAAGCAATCAAATGATAGACTCTGTCGGTGTCCGAAAGAAGTTGTTGATGGAGGCCTTCTTGAAGAAGCACAAGCTTACACAAGCGGATTTCGATAGTGCTTTAAGTTGGTATGCAAAGCATCCAGAAGAGTTCGCGAAAGTCTATGTCGCTGTAGAAAAGCGCTTTTCCATGCCAAGATCGGGTGCTACGGACGTTCTGCAAAAGACAGGCGATACTACTGCAAATCCGGTGAAAGAAGCAACTCCACGTACGAGAACTCAAGTCAAGAATTATTGGCAAGGCCCATTGTCTTATCTCTTGGCGATGAATGGTCGTCGCGCCGTTACTTTTACGCAAAGCCCCGATCCTTCATTGCAAGTTGGCGATATGCTTGTATGGCGAGCGTCTACCACTTGGATTTATCGGGAGGGCTTGAAATCTGCTTCTTTTGTGTTGTCGCTGGTGTATGACAATGATTCTGTAGCCCACCGCACCATGCTCGTTAGCACAACAGGAGGGCAAACTCTCACTATTCCCATAGAGAGAAAGGTGAAGGCCATCCGCGGTTTTATCCAGCAGAATGGCCGTGCTGACGAAGGCGTGAAGTTGCTTTATGTCAATAACATCGCCCTTGAAGTAGAAAAGGGTGTGGCAGCTACCATTGACGATGCTGCACAGCGCAAAGCCGATTCAATTGCCAACAGGGAGCGCTTGGAGCAACGGATACAAGATAGTTTGTTGCGACCATCTAAAGAACCACATTTCCGTTAAAAGAGAAAGTTTCGTTTTATGAATAACGAACGTGTGCAGCGTTTGGCTGTGAGTAAGCTACAGCTTGAGGGCGAACAAGTGCTATATAATCAGGTTTTAGAGATAGAAAATGGAAAAGTTATTCGCTACTATCCACTTCTCGCTGAACTTGCCTATACGGAATGGCATCCATGGACTGTTGTTCTTTTTAGAGATGGCTCTTGGCAACGTCTATAGATGGTTGCAAAAATCAATCAAGGCTTCAATCGAAAGATTGAAGCCTGGATTGAGTTAGGAAGGGGAGTAGTTAATAAACAGATTACTTCTGGCGGAGGAAGATATTTATTGGTGTGCCAGAGAAGTTCCATTTTGCCCGAATTTTATTTTCTAAAAAGCGACGATAAGGCTCGCGCACATATTGTGGGAGATTAGCGTAGAAAATAAATGTCGGTATCTGTGTGTCTGGCACTTGTGAGCAGTATTTGATTTTGATATACTTGCCTTTGATTGAGGGAGGGGGATAGGCTTCAATAAGTGGAAGCAATTCTTCGTTAAGTTTGGAGGTGCTCACTTTGAACTTGCGGGCATTGAAGACATCTTTTGCTGTTTCCAATACGCGGAAGATGCGTTGTTTTGTCAGTGCCGATGCAAAGATAATAGGAAAGTCGGAGAAGGGTGCGAAGCGACTGCGGATGGTAGCTTCAAAGTACTTCATTGCTTCTTTTGACTTGTCCTCCACCAAATCCCATTTGTTAATGACAACGACCAGACTCTTGTTGTTGCGTTGGATGAGTTGGAAGATGTTTTGGTCTTGGCTTTCGATGCCACGGGTGGCGTCAATGAGTAGGATACAAACATCGCTGTTTTCTATGGCGCGGATGGAGCGCATCACGGAATAAAACTCCAAGTCTTCGCTCACTTTGCTCTTTTTGCGAATGCCAGCTGTGTCCACGAGATAGAAGTTGAAACCGAACTTATCGTAGAGTGTCAAGATGCTGTCGCGGGTTGTGCCAGCGATGTCAGTGACAATGTTTCGTTCTTCGCCAATGAAAGCATTGATGAGGCTACTTTTGCCAGCGTTAGGACGACCAACTATGGCAAAACGTGGTGTTGTCGTGTCTGTTTCTTCTGTCTTCTTGTCAGGATTGAAGCGCGAGAGAATGATGTCGAGCAAGTCGCCAGTGCCACTTCCAGAGGCAGCAGAGATGCAGAAAGGTTCGTCAAGACCAAGTTTGTAGAATTCAGCAGCAGCATACTGATCCATGTTGTTATCTGCCTTGTTGGCTACAAGGATAACAGGGCGTTTGCTGCGACGCAGGATTTGTGCCACCTGTTCGTCAAGGTCAGTCAAGCCATTCTTGACGTCTACAAGAAAGAGAATGACGTCGGCTTCTTCTGTGGCGATAAGCACTTGCTTGCGAATTTCTTCTTCAAAGATATCGTCTGAGTTTACAACCCAGCCGCCTGTGTCAACGAGAGAAAATTCTTGACCATTCCATTCGCACTTGCCATATTGGCGGTCGCGAGTGGTGCCAGCTTCGTCGCTGACGATGGCTTGTCGGGTGCCTGTGAGGCGATTAAAGAGCGTAGATTTTCCCACGTTGGGGCGTCCTACAATTGCAACTAAATTGGACATTGCATGAAAATGTTTAGGAATGGATAATAGGGTTTTACTTGTGTCTTGCCCGCGACACGGAACGCAACAGTCTGTCAACCATTGCGCAACCCAAAAATGATAACAATTAGGTCAAGTCATAGCCAAAACTGCGCAACTCTTTGTCGTTGTTGCGCCAGTCTTTGTCTACTTTGACCACAAATTGGAGATAGATATTCTTTTGGAAGAAACGCTCCAAAGTTTTACGGGCTTCTATGCCCACACGTTTGAGTGCCACGCCTTTGTGTCCGATGATGATACCTTTTTGGCTCTCACGTTCTACGTAGATGACGGCACGAATGCGGATGATTTTCTCTTCCTCTTTGAACTCTTCGACAGAGACTTCTACGGCGTAAGGGATTTCCTTATCGTAATAGAGCAGGATTTTCTCTCGGATGATTTCTGTTACAAAGAATTTGGCAGGCTTGTCTGTCAGCTGGTCTTTGTCGAAGTAGGGAGGCGAATCGGGAAGCAATTCTTTGATGCGTTGCAATACGCCATCAACACCAAAGCGTGCTTGTGCTGAAATGGGGAAAATCTCTGCTTGTGGCAAGAGTTTTTTCCATTGTAGGATGAGCCCTCCAACAGCTTCTTGGTTAGAGAGATCTATTTTGTTGATAAGCACAAAGATAGGAACCCCCAATCGGCCTACTTTCTCAAGGAAGTCGGCATTTTTGGTTGGGTCTTCGATAACATCTGTGACATAGAGCAAAACATCTGCATCTTGAAGTGCTGACTCCGAGAACGCCAACATCGACTCTTGAAGTTTATAGTTGGGCTTCAATACGCCCGGAGTGTCAGAGAAAACGATTTGTGCTTCCTCTGTATTGACAATGCCCATGATGCGGTGGCGCGTGGTTTGCGATTTGAAAGTCGCAATGGAGATGCGCTCGCCTACAAGGAGATTCATCAAAGTAGATTTTCCTACATTAGGATTGCCTACAATGTTTACAAAGCCTGCTTTGTGATTACTCATGGAAGAGAAAGTTTGAAAACGACGACCGCTTTACCTCTAAGGGCAAAGCGAGTCGACGTTCGTGTTGAAAGATGAGTTGATGCGCTTAAATTTTGTCGCCATCGTAGCCCCATTTTACATAGGCTGATCCAAAGCAGAAACCTGCTCCGAAAGCGGTGAGTACAAGGTTGTCGCCTTTCTTGAGTTGCTTTTCATACTCCCACAAAGCCAAAGGAATAGTGGCACCGCTGGTGTTGCCAAAGTGTTCAATGTTGAGCATGACCTTATCCATAGGCACTTCTAAGCGGTCGGCCACTGCTTGGATGATACGCACATTGGCTTGATGAGGAACAACCCAGTCGATGTTCGTGTTGGAAAGACCATTGCGTTCTACGATTTGTGTAGTGGTCTCCGTCATGTTCGACACGGCAAACTTATAAACCGTGCGCCCTTCTTGGTGCAGGTAGTGCATGCGGTGGTCGAGCGAGAAGTGGGAGGGAGGGCAAGCTGAACCGCCGCCTTTCACGCAGAGGAAAGGAAGGCCTACGCCATCGGTGCGGAGGATGCTGTCTTTCCAACCATAGTCCTCAGTGGTGGGTTCTACCATAACGGCAGCAGCGCCATCGCCAAAGAGTGCACAGGTGTTACGATCGGTATAGTCGACAATTGAGGAGAGCTTTTCGGCACAGCAAACAATCACCTTTTTGTAGCGACCGCTTTGCACCAATCCAACGGCTTGTTCCATGGCGAAGAGGAAGCCGCTACAAGCTGCACTGATGTCGTAAGCAAAGCAATTGGTCAAGCCTAACTTGCCCACTACGATGCTGGCTGTAGAAGGGGTGGGATAGTCGGGAGTAATCGTAGCGAGTATCAAACAATCGACATCCTCTGGGGCAGTTTTGGTTTTTTCTAAAAGTTGCTTGACGGCTTTGCGGGCCATGTAACTTGAGCCAAGACCTTCTTCGTTGAGAATGCGTCGCTCCTTGATGCCCACGCGCGACATGATCCACTCATCATTAGTGTCTACCATGCGTGAGAGCTCATCATTGTTCAAGACATAGTCTGGCACATAGCCACCTACGCCTGTGATTACTGCATTGATTTTTTCCATACGAAAAGAATGAAGTGAGTTTCGCAAACTTGCTTTTGACTTGCAAGATAGAGAAACCTCTTATAAAAAGGAGAGGCTTATAAGACCTATAAGCCTTATAAGCCTCTATGTTTCGAAGCAGACAATTTCCTATGAAGAGGAAATACGTCCAAACTCAATAAGGGTGTGATTACTCAGCAACTTCGTCTTTAACGATAGCCAACTTGCCACGATAGTAGCCACAAGTGGGGCATACTGTGTGGTAGATGTGCCAGCCGTTGCAGTTAGGGCAGATAGCAAGTGTAGGAGCTACAGCCTTGTCGTGAGTTCTACGCTTGAGCGTACGCGTCTTGGATTGTCTTCTTTTAGGATGTGCCATTTTTTATGTTATTTGTAAATTATTCAACAGTAATTGATTGGAGCAAAAGCTCTTGTTCAGGATCGCATTGACCCTCTTCGTGACAGCGTTGAAGGGGAAGTTCAAGCAGAATGGCTTCGTAAATGTCCCACGTGGCATCATAGCTACCTTCGCGGTCGAGCAATTCATAGCCGTCTTCATCATAAGCGTCCACCAAAATACTCCCCTCAAAATCTATAGGATAGGAAAGGGGATGTAAGCAACGGTCGCAATTGACATCAACGTGTCCATTGATAGCATAGTTGATTTCATAAGCATTGCCAGCTCGCTTTTGAACGATCAAATTTATTGCCAGGAGACCGCCAAGAATTTCCTCTTGTTCGAGCGATGCAAAAAAGGCTTCATCGAGTGTCAATGTTGCATCTGCCCCACTCATACTCAATGCTTCCAGTTTAAGCTTGTGTAAATCGTAACTACCCATAGCAGGTGCAAAGATAATGATTTCTCAATGAATACAAAAATCTTGTGCCATTATTTTTGAAGTATTGTAGACACAAAGATGTTTTGAGAGCATTAAGGTGTAGAAGCTGTTATGGAAAGTGGTCATTACGGGAAGCGCAGGAAGAAATTTCTTCTTGCGCTTCCCGTTTTGTAAGGTAGCGCAGAGGAGTGGAATGGGGTATAAGCATATGACCATGGCGGTGTACGTCTGCACCGACTTCCACATCTGCCAACGTGCAACGCACAGAATTTTCAAGACTATGGAAGCTGTTGCGCTATGCCGTAACAGCTTGGATGTGTGAACATTGGCGTAGGTGTTTATTATGTGGTAGAGAGTGTTGGAAATAGGTGTCAGAGTACATTTTTGGGGAATAAACCTTTGTGGTGTAAATAAGTTTTCTTAATTTTGCCTACAGATAACAGTGACATAGTAATAGTTTTTAATAGTATTCATTAAAACAATAAGTAAGATGAAAAAGCTTTTTCTTACACTGCTCGTAGCAGTTTCTGCACTTTCAGCAAGTGCGCAAGTTTATCTCGGTGGCGAAGTTGGTCTTTGGCGGAACAGCGATGCAAAGACAACCAACTTCACAATTAAGCCAGAAATTGGTTATGGTCTTAATGACAAGTGGGCACTCGGTCTTGTTTTAGGCTATCAACACGACTATAAATCTGTCGAATTGTTGGGCTTGAAAGCAACTAATAAGGTGAACTCTTTCATTGTGAACCCCTATGCTCGCTACACTGCTGCTCAATTCGGCCCAGTTAGCGTATTCTTAGATGGTGGCTTTGGTTTTGCTACTTCAAAAGCCAGTGGTGCAGACGACTCTGTTAATTCTTGGCAAGTAGGTATCAAGCCTGGTGTGGCTGTGAACTTGACAAAGCGTTTGAGCTTCGTGACCCATGTAGGCTTCTTAGGCTATCAAGATGGTGGTAAAGGCACTACAGAAAACGCTTTCGGAGAGAACGGCTTTGGCTTCAACCTTAGCGGCAATAACCTCACTTTTGGTCTCTACTACAACTTCTAAACAGATCCAACTTCTGAGTTAATCTAAAATAAAGCCTGTTGCACATGTTGTGCAACAGGCTTTATTTGTAAAAAGAGGTGCCTTGCTTGGCCGTTCATTGCTCCGATTGTTCGAGCTGGCCAGCAAGATGTGAGATGAGGGTGTCCAATGTGCCATTAGCGGCCAGCAAATCTTCCATGTTGAACTTTTCGCAAATGATGCGACAGCCCATCTCCTCAGG
>JALFTM010000175.1 GCA_022788345.1 Bacteroidales bacterium | reverse complement strand
CATCAAAACACCATCTTCAAGGGTTTCCAGCCACGCTTTCATACTCTGCACAAAGAGGTCAGCTTTCGTCACTACAGTCTCTACAGGACACGTTGCCAACACGAATTCGCCAAGGTTATCTTGAAAAGCTTTACCATCGAGTTCCTTGGCAAAATTCCCCGGCAAGAAGTGTTTGAGACCTTCCGTATCTTTGTTGTGTAAGAAAGCCACTTGCACTTCATTTTCCCCTGGACGCAAGCCACCATCAAGAGCGATGCAATCAAGCCATAATCCGAGGTTAGCAGGCTTGACACGTTGACAGAGTTCTCGTTCTGCCAGTACTGTAAAGTCAAAAGCGAATGTGTCGATAAAATCAGCATCGACCAAAATATAATGCTTCGCCACTGTGCAAGAGTTTATTCAGCTTCTGTACCTTCTGCTTCTTCAGACACAAAATCGTTCAAACCCGCCTCTGTCAAGATGTTATACCACTGGATGAGCTTCTTGATGTCACTATTATGTACGCGGTCGCGGTCGTAATTAGGCAACGCCTTTCCCATAAATTCGGCCAGCTCTGTCGCAGTGGCAGTCTTTATATTCACATCGGCCTTTGCGCCTTCCAAGGTTTCCTTGATTGTTTGGAAAATTTCCATCAAAGGCTTATCGTCAACATCCGTGTACATAGAGATGTCATTAAGTGCCGTCACTTGTTCACGAGGACCAGCTGCAAAGCGTTTCTTTGTAGCATCAATGGTTTCTACGATAAGCGTACCACGGCCACGAGACACGAGCCGGTAAAGACCTGGGCGGCCTGAAATGGCCAAAATTACTTCTTGCATATTTATTGATGTATGTCGTAAGTCATACCTCTCTCGCAGGGAGGAGGTGTTTTTTCAGAATTCAAAAATACAAGTTTTTGTGGAGATAATCACTCCTTTGCACGTAAAAAAGTTATTTCACCAAGCAGTTTATCTATCTGTTGCTCCAAATCGGATTTACCATCATTGCAAATAACAAAGTCGGCTCGGCACATTTTCTCTTCTTCGGGCATCTGAAGCGCCATCCAAGAACGTGCTGAGCCTTCATCTATTCCATTGCGTTGCATCAGCCTTTCTATACGCACGCTCTCTGGGGCAGAAACGAATATGGTCTTATCAGCTAAAACCTCGAAACCACTCTCAAACAAAAGGGCGCATTCCATTATGACCACATTGCTGTTTTGCTCAGTCACCCATTGCCGAAAAGCTCTGCGCACAGCTGGATGTACCAGCGCATCGACGGTGTCTTTCCCACCCGATTTGATAAAAGAAGCCACAACAACTTTATTCAAACTTCCGTCGTCCTTATAAGCATTCAAACCAATCAATGCCTGCAAACGCTGACGTAAGGTGTCATCAGAGACCATTAAACGGCGTGCTTCATCATCGCATGAGAAAACTGGAAATCCTCTTTCCGCCAATCGCTGACACACAAAGCTTTTGCCACTGGCGATGCCACCTGTCACGGCTAAAATCAACTGCTTCATTCGCTTTCAGGTAAGGTTTCCACCACAAATTCCACCTCCGATGGTTCTATCTGCGCATGCGTCACACCTGCTGGCAAACTCCTAAGATAGAGACGGATACGATTATCTTTCCGTGCCAATACTTCTTCATAATTTACAACAATCACAAAGTTATCGGCTGTTACATTGCGATAGCTATTCATACCTACTCTAAAGCGCACCAACACACGAGAGGGAAAAGTCCGTAGCACTTTTGTGGCGGGGAAGTTAATCCATCTCACGGGCACAATGGCAGTTTTCTCCACTTGGCGGTCATAATAGAGGCTGAACTGGACATTGGCAGGAACAAACTTGGCACCACGCACCGTCTGAAGAGCAGCTACCCAGCTAACGGTATCAGAGTTTGAACGATCGTACACGCCATTGACAAACGCAGCCGTAATCGTGTCCAAAGTTTCACGCATGGCATACACTGTCACGCTATCAGGCAAACTCTTAAAGCCAGAGATCATATATCCATTCTCTTCACCAACTCTTCCGTTAAAGCGTACAGGTACACGCTTATTTTCACCATAACTATAAGCAAACTCTACGCTTTCACGGCTCACACTCACAATGGTCATGTTGCCTTTCAGCTTCTGCACCATGGGGCGTAGCAAATCAAGAGTTGGTACAATAGCCTTTCCCGTCATGTTTACATACTTCGAAAAATCGACCTCCACAGGAGGAAGTTCTTCACCATAGCGATAGGCCAAAAGTGTTCCTCCTTTATCTCTAAGTTTCACCTCTATGGTTGGAGGTAGTTCGGATGTTATGATCACATTTGCGGGAACATTTTTCAAAGTCAGTCGCATTGTAAAGTTTTGTTCCATCACTTCATCCAGCATTGTTATCAACCAAAAGACAGAAGCGAGGAACAAGAAAAATAGGAAAGTAAGGGAACGTCTGTTCCACAACTTCCGTTTCGTTTGCGCACCGAAGACTTTCAGCCAAGTTAAGAGTGCCATTGATAATCTTGTTTATGTTGAGCCAAGGTTCGAGTGTTATTGACCAACACTCTTTAAGCACGAATGCCCTCTTCTCTGTCGTGCAGAGAAAGGGGCATCAGTTTTTATATTTGCAGATCTGTGTTTACTTCTGCTCTGCACTCTGTCCAAGGGGCATAATTGCACTCTTCTCGAAACGAAGCTTTACGCCTGTGGCTACTTCAAGAGTAACGAGATTCTCTGTTTCGTCAATGCTACGAATTGTGCCACGAAGACCACCTATTGTCACAACATCTTGCCCTGTTTGAAGTGCATTTCGGAAGTTTTGAATTTCCTTCTGCTTCTTATTCTGAGGGCGAATCATGAAGAAATACACGATGGCGAACAGGGCCACCATCATAATAATCATTGACCAAGGCGAACCTCCTTGATTGGCTTGAAGAATTGTAATCATATCTAATACTATTGTCTATTTCATTTATCTGAGCTTTGACGCTCTTTTAACAGCTTTCCCTCTTCTCTGAGTGTCTTACAAATATGATCAAGCAAACCATTGATGTAGGCAGAGCTACGTGGCGTACTATACATCTTTGCGATATTCAGATACTCGTTAATGCTCACTGCCAAGGGAATAGCGGGAAAGCTCAATATCTCAGCCATGGCTATTTGCATAATCACAACATCCATAAATGCCAAGCGCGAAAACTCCCAATTCTTACAATGCTGACGAATATATTGTCGTACCTCTTCACCTCTCTTGATGGTTTGCGCAAAGAGTTGTTGTGCAAAGAGGCGGTCATCATTATCTGCAAATTGCGGCAAAAGTGCTTGTTCAGCCCCATTGTCTGGATTGAAACGCTTGATGGTCTTCATGACAAAAGAATCAACCACATCGCGATCGTGATTCCAATACAAGCTATGCTCTTCCAGCATGCCGTCTAAGTCATCCTTACCATTGATATAGGTTTTATAGAGCTTGCGCACAATTTCACGATCGGCATCGTAAGAGAAATCGCCAGCATTGAGATAGGCTACAAAGAAGTCGCTTTCGGCAAACACTTGCGCCAAATGCTTCACGTGCACTTCTTCTTCTGCCCAATCTTTCTTTACTTTCTCACGATACTCACGGAGCATCAAATTGTCAGAAAGTTGGCAGAGAAACTGGTTGTTGGCCAGCTGTCCATACGGATTTACACCATCCGTTTTTGCACCAGTACGGGCTTCACGCTGACGGCGGGCCTCATCACGCCCCACACAATAGTTGCGTATCTCCACGAGAAAATTCAGCATATAGCGATAAAGTTCATAGCCTTTATCCATGCTAAAATCCAGCTCTTTGAGCGCAACATCTACGGCCTTTCCTTCATTCTGGTAATAGGCGTAAATCAATTGAACAATCTTGAGGCGAATCAGTTCTCTGTTAATCATACTTTATTCCTGTCTTGCAAGTCGGGTAATAGTCAGCGGTCCCTTTGGACATAATACTTCCACCCAATAGGTTTATTTGTTGTGCAAAGATACAAAATTCTATCTCGTAACACAGCTCTGCTCCAACTTTTTTTTCATACTTTTGCAAAGCAACAAACAGCAGCTTTAAGCAAAGTCTAAAATCGCTATATATAAAGTTTCTTAAACTTTCCTACGGAGGCATTTTTCTCTTATCTCGTATCGATTTTTATGCTCCTGCGCCAATAGTCCATCACAAAAGGCTCGGCCTTTTTTTAGTTGCGCCTCTTGTTTTTTCAAGTTGCGCTTCTCGACAAAGCGTTGTTTGAAGACAAAATAAGGGAGAAAGCGTCCTTACGTCCCTTTCTCCCTTATTTGCCTACTGCAAAGATAAGACACAAGGCCGCAAATTCCAAATTCATCCATTTTCCCTTTTGAAAAAACCTTTGGACCACTTGCATAGTTGTGTTAAATCCGTCTTAAAGATAGACACAAACGACCTGTATTATTCTAACTTTCTCTAAATTAAACTTTCTATGTCTCTTACTCCCACTAAAGGCAATAGCATTCTACTCACCATTTGCCAAAACGGCTTCAATAGCATTGTCGATGGTACAATGCCCAACAAACTTGAGTTTCGCCCCATCAAAGCCTCAACGCTTAGTCGGTATGTTCTGCGCACAAAGAAAGGCCTGCCCTATCTTAATTTAGCACACACAAACCCTACCGAAAGCTATAAAATTGACGATTACAATGATGGCCACTTCCCTTTCCTCTTGCGTCAGTACAGCTTTCTACACTTTGCCGTTGGCTACACCACAGAGCGCGACGAATGCGTTGTGCATGTTGAAGACATTCTGCTTGAACCACGCAACTATACCCTCTGCGATGGACGTGAAAAATGCGAATGGTGGATTGGCTTCAAACTTTCCCAGCCTCTCCTTCTCCGTCGCAAAGGCGATGTCTCTCATCCCAAAATAGTTCTCCCTGAAGGCGAAAACACCATCGACATCATCCCTGAAAATGCCATTGTACAAAACAGCAGTGCAAAATAGGAATGCGCAAGATATTGCTTCACTCTACAAATCATACAAAACACAGAGCATTCTGAATATCGCCCCATACATATACGCACATATCTTCTTAATTACAAACAGCTTGAACATCATTTCATAAAGTTAATTCACAAGAAACAATTAACAAAGAAATCATAGCGTTGCATCTGCTAATTGGCCTTACTATTGCATAAAGAAGAGAAAATTCTTTTGGTCACTCCAGCTAAATTGACTATATTTGCAAAATCCGTTTTGCAACAAGCGATTATTCCTTTCTCGCCTCGCTGTACAACAATAAAAAGACACTTAGAACGTTTTTCTATAGTTCTTGTTTGCAGACCAAGCGAGTTATCACACATCACTTCGCTGTTTTGCACTTTCTTGAAACCACAAGTTCAAGCATTTGTATGAAATTTTCAATCAATAAAAGCTTCTTCGTTGGTGGCCTTCTATTCTTATGCACAGCAGTAGGTGCTGTTGCCCAAGACTTATTAGCACGGCAAGCCCCGATAGACAGAAAAATCAAAGCCGCAGACTCTGTGGCACTGAAAGTTTTGCGCCAATCGGAACAGCGAATGGCTGGACATGAGCTTTATGCCTCTTCTTGGAACAACGATAAGGTGCATTGCTACAACTCTTCCATGCTCCCCGATAGTTTTCGTATCGACCTTCGTGGCTTTTACATGCCTACAACAAGCCGAAACGTAACAAGTCGCTATGGCTATCGCCCTGCTTTCCGTCGAATGCACAAAGGCATTGATGTGAAAGTTTATACTGGGGACACTATTTACGCTGCTTTCGATGGGAAAGTACGCGTCGTAAAATACGAGGCTGGAGGATACGGCAACTTTGTTGTTATCCGTCACCCCAATGGCCTTGAAACCATTTACGGACACTTATCCAAACACCTCGTTTCAGCAGATGAAGAGGTACGCGCAGGCACACCTATCGGCTTAGGAGGCAACACTGGACGCTCTTTTGGCTCTCACCTCCACTTCGAGACCCGTCTTCTTAACGAAGCCATCGACCCAGCGTTGCTTTTCGACTTCTTTAACCAAGACGTAACGGGCGACTTCTTCACCTATTATAAGAATGGTGGCAATAAGACACACCGCTATTTGGCACAGCAAGCCAGCTCCGCCAATGATGAAGAAGACAACACCAAAGAACCTAAGGAAGAGCCCATCATCACGAACCATTTCTATAAGGTCAATGGCGGCGAAACCCTTTATTCAATAGCCAACAAACTCGGCATCACACTTGATTTGCTTTGTCGCGCCAACCACATGACTATCAATTCTCGCATAAGACCGGGACAAATTCTCCGCTATTAAACACATAAGAACCAATGGATAGCACAACGCTCTCTTCTTCTAAAACGAACGAACAGTTTCGAGCAGTGTTGCTCTTTTGCCGTGACCTTTTCGTGAAGAAGCTCCACGACTATGGCGCTGCTTGGCGTATCATGCGTCCAAGCTCTGTCACTGACCAGCTCTACATCAAAGCCAACCGCATTCGCTCTATTGAAGAGAAAGGCAATGCACTTGTGGATGAAGGCATGGTTGAAGAGTTTATCGCCATTGTCAACTACAGCATCATCGGACAAATCCAACTACAACTGGGGGCATCTGATACAGACGACCTTAACCCTGAACAAGCCATTGCGCTCTACAATCACTATGCAGATGCCGCATTGGAACTCATGGTGCGCAAAAACCACGACTACGATGAAGCTTGGCGATTGATGCGCGTGACATCTTATACGGATCTCATTCTTATGAAGATTTTTCGAACCAAACAAATTGAAGCATTAGATGGTAACACCCTTGTATCTGAAGGCATCTCAGCCAACTATGTCGATATGCTCAACTACGCCGTCTTTGCACTTATCAAGCTTGTTATCGAACAGCAAAACTAAAATATATCCACATTATAGGAAGGAGTCGAAACAGCTGTTTCGACTCCTTCCTATGTCAAATATCACCTCATGCAACGCCATCTTTTAGTCGTATTTGTCAACCTCTGCCGCTTCCTCTTGGCAGCAACTTTTCTCTTCTCCGGCTTTGTCAAAGCTGTAGATCCAATGGGCATGTCCATAAAGCTACAAGCCTACTTCACACATTGGCACATCTTACTACGCGAGGAAGGATTGATGCTTACAGCATTGGCTATCTTTTTAGCAGTTGCAGAATTTATGCTTGGAGTATATCTCTTCTTGGGTATGCGCCGAAAATTCGCTTCGATCGCCACGTTTATAGTAATGCTTGCAATGACGGCTTTGACCGTCTATATCTACATATACAGCCCTGTCACAGATTGTGGATGCTTTGGTGATGCCATTAAGCTGACTAACGGCGAGACATTGCTTAAAAACATCATACTATTAGGTGCTGCAACACTTGTTCTTTGTTTTCCTCAACATATGCGTCGCTTAGTCAGTGAACGCAACCAATGGCTCACATCGATCGTTGCCATTATCTATATTATAAGCTTAGCACTTTATAGTCGGCATTACCTGCCAGCCCTTGACTTTAGTCCTTACAAAGTCGGCACAGATATTCGGGCTTCACGGGAGGGGAAATTAGGCGAGAAAGCATTTGAGGATTTCGCCAATTTGTGGATGATGGGGAAAGGAGATATTGATATGGTAGACAGTCTTCTGAATGACACAGGCTATACGTTTCTTTTAGTCTCCCCAAACCTCCAAACGGCCGATGATGGCATTAGCGATCGTATCAACGATTTGCACGATCTTTGCGCCGACACTCGCATTCACCTTTATATGCTCACAGCATCGGATAGTATGGCCATTGGTCACTGGATTGACCGCACAGGTGCAGCCTACCCCTTTCTGCTTGGAGAAAAAGAACAAATCAGCACTATGGCGCATTCTAACCCCGGCCTTTTGTTGCTTAAGGACGGGCGCATTTTTGGCAAATGGAGTGCCAACAATCTCCCTGCGGAAGAAGGCTTCTCTCAAGCCCTACAGCCTCACTCTTCAGACATGAGCAAAGAAATCAGCAAGCTGGCCATTATTTTCTTTGTTCCATTATTTTTTGTTATCTTTGCTGATAATATCTGGGTTGGTTCCAAATACTTTAAGCGCCACAGACAACGGCGCAGACGCCACTCCCAAAGCTAAAGCGAAACTTATAAATTCACTCACATATAATTGATTACAACACAATGAGAAAGAAAATTGTTGCTGGCAACTGGAAGATGAATAAAACGCTCCAAGAGGGCGTTGCTCTTGCTAAAGACTTGAACGCTGCGCTCACCGCAGACAAACCCGTTTGCGATGTTGTGATTTGCACGCCTTTCATTCACCTCGCTTCTGTCAATAACGAAATTGACAAGTCGATTATCGGTCTCGGTGCAGAAAATTGTGCTGACAAGGTTTCAGGTGCTTACACAGGCGAAGTTTCTGCTGCTATGGTAAAGAGTACTGGTGCCGATTACGTCATCCTCGGTCATAGCGAGCGTCGCGCTTACTATGGTGAAACTGCAGCCATCCTTAAAGAGAAAGTAAACCTCGCCCTTGCAAATGATTTGAAAGTAATTTTCTGCATCGGTGAAGTGCTTGAAGAGCGTGAAGCTGGTAAGCAAAACGAAGTTGTGAAAGAACAACTTGAGGGTTCTCTTTTTGAATTGAGTGCTGAACAACTTAGCAATGTTGTGTTGGCTTACGAACCTGTTTGGGCAATTGGCACAGGGAAAACAGCCACCTCTGAACAAGCTGAGGACATGCACGCTTTCATTCGTGGCGTGATTGCTGAAAAGTTTGGCGCAGCCGTTGCAGAAGAAACCTCTATTCTCTATGGCGGTAGCTGTAAACCCAGCAATGCAAAAGAACTCTTCTCTAAGCCCAACGTTGATGGTGGCTTGATTGGTGGTGCTGCTTTGGAAGTTGCAGACTTCAAGGGCATCATTGATGCATGGAAGAACTAAGAAGCTTACTCCCCTTTGCAAGAGAGGCGACGACCTCGTCTCTCTTGCCTTTTTACTGATATGAGAACAGAACTACTTTTTCATAGAATCCTCTTTGCGTTGCTCACCGTAGCGTTCTTTTCTGTACAGTTCACCTCTGCACAGACAACGAAACAGACACCCCAACAACCTAAAAAAGGTAAGCTCGTTATTGTTCAGGATCAAGAGGTCAGCAAGATTGTAAAAAACACAAAGCCAACCTCTACAACACCCCCTACAGCCTCCACAGCCTCTCCAGCAAAGCAAGCAGACAAGACTGCGAAGCCTGTAGCCCCCAAAGGTACAACAGACAATAGCAAATCTCCTTCTGAACGCACTGCGCCTGTAAAGACTGAAAAGAAAGAGGCTTCATCGCCTGCAACTGCTAAACCTTCAGAACAGAAAAAAGAAGTTGATAATAAAAAGGAGGCAGGCTCTCCTACACCCAATCAGCCTGATAATCGCAACACCACAAAGCCCCAACCCGACAAAGTTGCTGAGCAAAAAATGGCCCTTGAGAAAGAACGGGCTCGAGAGCGTAAGGAACGCGCAGAAGAAGCGGACAAAGGCTATTACTCTGGCATGGTGCGTACACGCTATAAAGCACGCGGTTTCCGCATTCAGATCTATACTGGAGGCAACACACGCAACCACAAGGCTCAAGCCTACGCCATTGCAGGCAAGACACGCCAAATTGCTCCAGAACTGAGCACCTACGTTCAATTCCAATCTCCTCACTGGATTTGTCGTGTTGGTGATTTTCGCAATCGTGAAGATGCCAATCGATATGTGCGCCGTCTGCGTTCAGCGGGTGTCTCTAATGAGACACGTGTAGTCAGTTGCGAAGTGCTCTTAGCCAAGTAAGCGACATCCCTAAGTCACTCATTTTCTATGAATAAAATAGAACAGCTGAAATATCACTACACGCAAATTCTTCACCTCTTGGGCGAGGATGCAGAACGTGAAGGGCTTCTCAAAACGCCTGAACGGGTTGCAAAAGCTATGCAAACGCTCACGCGAGGTTATGAGATGGATCCTGTTGAAGTGCTTTGCTCTGCTAAATTTGAAGAGCCTTATAACCAAATGGTGCTTGTCAAGGACATTCCATTTTATTCACTTTGCGAGCATCACATGCTCCCCTTTTACGGACATGCACACGTTGCGTATATCCCCAATGGTTATATTACTGGATTGAGTAAGATAGCTCGCGTTGTAGATATCTTCTCACACCGCTTGCAAGTACAAGAACGCTTGACAATGCAAATCCGTGATGCTATCGAAGAGGCACTCCATCCTCTGGGCGTAATGGTTGTCTTGGAAGCACAGCATATGTGCATGCAGATGCGTGGTATCGAGAAAGAAGGGTCTGTCACAACAACCAGTCAATTCTCTGGCGCATTCAATCAAGCCAAGACCCGTGAAGAATTTCTGCAACTGATAAAACGCTAAGTCCCTTTCTCCATGGACATAGCCTATTTCCTATAACATCATTCTCATTTATTTATTATATGAAGGCATTTGTATTCCCCGGTCAAGGCGCTCAGTTTGTAGGCATGGGCAAAGACCTCTACGAAAAGCATCCCCTTGCTAAGGAACTCTTTGAAAAAGCCAACGACATTCTTGGCTTTCGTATCACCGACATCATGTTTGAGGGCACCGATGAAGAACTCAAGCAAACCAAGGTGACACAACCTGCTGTGTTCCTTCACAGCGTTATCAGTGCTCTTTGCTTGGCCGACCAATTCAACCCCGACATGGTGGCAGGCCACTCTTTGGGCGAACTCTCCGCACTCACCGCTGCAGGGGCATTGAAGTTTGAAGATGGCTTGCGCCTTGTTTATGCCCGTGCTCAAGCTATGCAAAAGGCTTGCGAGGCCACACAAGGCACTATGGCCGCTATCATTGGTTTGGCTGACGACAAAGTAGAAGCTGTTTGTGCTGAAATCTGCAATGAAAGTAACGTTGTTGTAGCAGCCAACTACAACTGCCCCGGTCAGTTGGTTATCAGCGGTTGTGTAGAAGCAGTTAATGCCGCATGCGCAAAGATGAAAGAAGCAGGTGCAAAACGTGCATTGGTGCTTCCTGTCAGCGGTGCTTTCCACTCCCCTTTGATGCAACCTGCTAAGGAGGAACTTGAGGCAGCTATTGCCACCACAGAGTTCCACAAACCTATCTGTCCTGTTTATCAGAATGTAGATGCCCTCCCCCACACAGACGCAGAAGAAATCAAGGCCAACCTTATCAAACAACTCACTGCTTCTGTACTTTGGACCAAGGAGGTCACTAACATGATTGCTGATGGTGCTAAAACATTCACAGAGTGTGGTCCTGGCAAAGCTCTCCAAGGCATGATTTCTAAAATTGCAAAAGCCGAAGATGGCGTGATCATCAATGGTGTGGCCGACCTCTAACGATAGCCACTTAGGCACATTTCCATACCCAAAGGCCAATAAGGACTTTCCTTGTTGGCCTTTCTTTTACTTCCAAATGAAACGGTTTTTCTCTCTATGCGCAACCTTGCTGTGCTCAGTCGCAATCTTGACGGCGCAACCCTTTTTTCATACTCCGCCAATTATGACAAAGAAGAAAATTACAATCTATCAAGTTCTACCACGCACCTACACCAATTCCGTTACCACCAACATTAAAAATGGTTCGAAAGAGCAGAATGGCGTAGGTAAAATGAACGACTTCACACTCGAACTTTTAACACGCATTCGCGAACAAGGTTTCACACATCTTTGGTACACGGGACTGCTTGAACATGCTACACAGACAGATTATTCTGCTTTTGGCATCCGAAAAGACAACGATGAAGTGGTCAAAGGTCGCGCTGGGTCACCTTATGCAGTCAAGGACTACTTTGATATCGACCCCGACTTAGCCGTTGATGTGCCTCTGCGTATGACCGAATTTAAGGCTTTGATAAAACGCACACACAAAGCCAAACTTCGCTTTGTCATGGATTTTATTCCAAACCATGTGGCACGAGAGTATTTTTCTGACAATAAGTCTGCGGGGATTGTTGACCTTGGCGAAGGAGATGATACAAGTATTGCCTTTTCGCCACAAAACAACTTCTATTACTTTCCCAACGCATCACTTCATCTCGACAGCATTTTAGGCCATCCCGGCACGTATGTAGAACATCCTGCAAAAGCCACTGGCAACGATCGCTTCAGCGAATGGCCAGAGCGCAACGATTGGTACGAAACTATTAAACTCAACTATGGCGTCGACTATCTTGACAACCGCTCTGAACATTTCTCTCCCCTTCCTTCTACATGGAAAAAAATGACCAACATCTTGCTCTATTGGGCAAGCTTTGGGGTGGATGCTTTCCGTTGCGACATGGCCGAAATGGTGCCTGTTGCTTTTTGGGAATATGCTATCCGGCAGGTGAAATTAAAATATCCAAAGATTGAATTCATTGCCGAAATATACAATCCTAACGAGTATCGCAATTATATTCACCGCGGCGGTTTCGACTATCTCTATAACAAAGTTGGTCTTTACGACAGTCTGCGCGCTGTCATCCGAGGCGAGCAACCAGCATCGTGCATCACCGCCCGTTGGCAAGAAATCAACGACATTCGCGACAACATGCTCAACTTTCTTGAAAATCATGACGAGCAACGTATCGCCAGCCCTTTCTTTGCTGGGTCGGCTGAAAAAGCCCGTCCTGCATTTGCCGTATCGGCATTGCTTGATCGTGCGGCAACAATGGTTTATGGCGGTCAAGAGGTTGGAGAAGTTGGTATGGACGATGAAGGCTTTTCGGGAAAAGATGGGCGCACAACCATTTTCGACTATTGGGGCGTGAAAGGTCTACAAACGCTACAACATCAAACTTTCTCTCCCCAAGAACGCCAACTCTACGATTTCTATCAGCGCATCGTCCGTTTCGCCAGAGATAATAAAGCCATTTCTGAAGGCGAGAGCTTCGATCTGATGTATGTCAATTACGCCAACCTATCAGATTTCAATCCTGAGAAGCAATACGCATTTTTACGTAAAAAAGGACGAGATGTGGTCTTAGTGGTGGCCAACTTTGATGATCAACCTCATACCCTTCGCATCAACATTCCATCACACGCTTTTGACCACCTCAAACTCCGCAAGGGGACAAAAATGGCAACCGAAATACTGACAGACAAAGCTGTTTCTCTCGATCTCAGCCCTGATAAGCCTACGCTCGTCACAGTTTCGCCCAACAATGCGACTGTGTTGCATTTTAAGAATTAAAAACATGCTATCTTTCTAATGTAGCTTTTCATGTAAGGGACGCTTAGTTCAAGTGCCCCTTATCCTATCATTATGGTGACAAACTCACCTAAAACATCGAAGCGCAGGACGGGAATACGGGAGGCGCAAGAAGAAAAAACGGGAAGCGCAGGAAAAAAATTTTTCTTGCGCATGGAGGTGAAGGTTCCAATTCAAACAGAAAAATCCTTATCCAACGTCTCCCTGTTTTCTACCCTTCCGTTTCATATCAAGCGAGTCATTGATGGTCTCCATTGGGCAAACCGGCATGGAAAGTTGCGAAAAAGCTGTGAGAAAGATTGTATGTCCGAGAATAAATGAGTAACTTTGCGGAGCAAATTTGCTAATAAGGGATTTTCGACACTCCCTTGTGTGATGGCGAATTAAGCACAAGCTACTTAATTTAGAGTAACACATTTTATTAACAAACAAAATGAAAGAAATTTCAATCAATGGTACTGCCCGCGTTGCAGGTGGTAAGAAAGCAGCGAAAGCTCTTCGCGCAGAAGGCATGATTCCTTGCGTAATTTATGGTGAGCAAAAGAATGAGCAAGGTCTTCCTGTAGCTTTTGACTTTGCTGTGTCAGAACGTGAGTTGAACAAGCTCATTTACACTCCTAACATCTACCTCGTTAACTTGACCATCGATGGCAAAACTTGCAAGGCTGTTGTTAAGGACGCTCAATTCCACCCCGTTCGTGACAACGTGCTTCACGTAGACTTCTATGAGGTATCTGAAAACAAGCCCATCGTAATGGCAGTTCCTGTACAAACAGAAGGTTTGGCTGAAGGTGTTCGTGCTGGTGGTCGTTTGGCTTTGATGTTGCGCAAGCTCAAGGTTCGTGCCACTTACGCCAACATTCCTGAAAAGCTCATCGTTAAAGTTGAACACCTCGGCTTGGGCAAGAGCGTGAAAGCAGGCGACCTTAGCTTTGATGGCCTCGAAATCGTTACGCCTAAGGAGGTTATCGTTTGCACAATTAAGATGACACGTGCTGCTGCCGCTGCTGCTGCCGCTGCCAAGAAGGAAGGCTAATCACTCGACTTCGTATGACACATCTGATAGTAGGACTGGGCAATATCGGTGCTGAATACGCTGATACCCGTCATAATATCGGTTTCAAAGTATTGGACGCCCTTGCAAAGGCGTCCAATCTTGTTTTTGAAGACAAGCGCTATGGCTTTGTAACCGAAATGAGAGTAAAGAATAAACAGTTGCTCTTGCTCAAACCTTCAACATATATGAACCTTTCGGGCAACGCAGTGCGCTACTGGATGACGCAGAAGAAGATTGACGTAGCCAATGTGCTCATTATTGTTGATGATTTGGCGCTTCCTTTCGGCGAAATACGCATTAAGCCTGGCGGTAGCGAAGCTGGACACAATGGTTTGCGTAGCATCACACAATGCCTTGGTACACAACAATATCCTCGGCTTCGATTTGGAATTGGCAATAACTTTCCTAAAGGCGGACAAGTCGACTTTGTACTTGGCAAATTCAGCGACACAGATCTTCTCACGATGGACGAACGCATTGCACAAGCCTGTGAAGCGATCAAAGCTTTTGCCCTCTCAGGTATCAATTTTGCGATGAATCATTACAATGGTTCGGGCAAGAAAGTTTAACTTTGCTACAACAACATTCTCTTTCTGCACATGGAAGCACGATTAGACAAATGGCTTTGGGCAGCACGCATCTTCAAGACCCGTACTTTGGCATCAGATGCTTGCAAAAACAACCGTGTCACCATCAATGGTGCACTTTCAAAGCCAGCTCGTTCTGTGAAAGTTGGCGATGAAATAGGTGTGCGCAAATCGCCCATTACTTATACATTTCGCATCAAACAGGCCATAGAGAAACGAGTAGGTGCAAAACTATTGCCCGATGTCTACGAAAACATTACTGCTGCTGACCAATACGAGTTACTTGAGATGAGTAAAATCAGTGGCTTCGTAAATCGTGCCAAAGGCATGGGCCGTCCCACAAAAAAAGATCGTCGAGAGATGGAAGAGTTTACCGCTCCAATGTTCTTTGATGATGACTTTTTTGAAGAGCCAGAAGACGAAGAAGAATAGATACGTTTATTTTCTCAAGTCATTACCCACACCATTTCTCATATAAATATGAAAAAAGTATTATTCGCCCTTAGCTTTATGCTTTCAATAGGTCTTGTGGCTCAAGAACGCCCACGCCTCATGGTCGGCATCGTTATCGACCAAATGCGCTGGGATTATCTTAATCGCTTTTCCGAGCGCTTTGGCGAAGGTGGCTTCAAGCGTCTTTTGAACAATGGTTTCAGTTGCGACAACTTGATGATTGATTATATCCCGACCTACACGGCTATTGGGCACACCTCTGTATGGACAGGCTCTGTGCCTTCTATTCATGGCATTGCAGGTAACGACTACCTGAAGGATGGTAAGTGGACTTATTGCACAGAGGATACCACCGTGGTTGGAGTCGATGGTTCAGGAAAGCCAACAGGTTTTGCGGGACAACAATCACCTCGTAACCTCCTTGCTACGACAGTTGGCGATGAACTAAAACTGTTTTCCAACTTCCGTTCGAAGGTCATTGGTGTTGCTCTGAAAGACCGCGCCTCTATCCTCCCTGCTGGCCATGCTGCTGATGGTGCTTATTGGTTTGACGATAAGACAGGGCGCTTCATCACCAGTACTTTCTATCGCAAAGATCTGCCTGAATGGGTCAAGAAGTTCAACGATGAAAGACGTATAGACCAATACTTGAAGGGCGAGTGGAACACCTTGTTTGATATTGACACTTACAAGGAGAGCCAGCCCGACAATTCAGTCTACGAAGGACGTTATAAGGGTGTAAAAGCTCCTACTTTTCCTTACAATCTGGCACAGCTTAAAAAGGACAATGGCTATGGTGTCATCCGCAGCCTCCCTATGGGAACAACGCTGACTTTCGATTTAGCCAAAGCTGCCCTCGAAGGAGAACAGCTCGGTCTTTCAGACGATCATAGCGACCTCCTCACCGTCAGTGTTTCTACCACAGACTATATTGGCCATCAGTTCGGCACACATGCCATCGAGTTGGAAGACACTTATTTGCGCTTGGATAAAGATTTAGAAGATTTCCTCAATACGCTGGACGCAAAAGTAGGGAAAAACAATTATATCGTTTTCCTCACTGCTGACCACGCAGCTGCACACAATATCTCTTTCTTGCAAGATAATAAAATTGGGGCAGATGCATGGAATAGTCGCGCTGAAAGAGACTTAGCCAACCAACACCTAAAGCAAAAGTTTGGAGTGCGCCAAAGCCTCATCCGCACATTGAACAACTATCAAGTTTTCTTTTATCCAGACAGCATCACCGCTTCAGGACTTACCAGAGAAGCAGTCCGAGAAGAGGCCATTCGCTATTTCAAGAACGATCCAAGATACGCTTATGTCATTGATATGGAAAATATCGGGCGTAATTCCGTTCCACAAACAGTGCTGACACGTGCCATCAACGGCTACAACCGCAACCGCAGCGGTGAGATTTTCCTGATCCTCCAACCGGGTTGGTATAGCAATAGTGCCAAGAAGAATATCACTGGCACTACACACGGAGCTTGGAATGCGTATGATGCACATATTCCTTGCCTTTTCATGGGTAAAAACATCCCTCATGGCCGTAGCCAAAAGCCACAGCACATGACAGATATAGCACCAACAGCCTGTGCCCTCTTAGGCATACAAATGCCCAGTGGTAATGTCGGCAATGCTATCTCTGAGATCGTTGATCCCTTTCTTAATAAGTAATTCCTTAGAGACTTTCGTTTATGAAATTAGATGGACGCAGAGAGAGTTCCAATGTCGACGACCGTCGAGGATTCTCCTCTGGTAAAAAAGCAGGTTTCGGTGGTATCGGTGCCATCATCATTGCAGGCCTCATCGCTTGGTTTACATCAGGTGGCGACATGGGACGAGTCATGCAAGCGGTCACGGAGACAGCGCAACAACCTGCACAAACAGAACAAGTGCAGTCGCAGCGTGAATTCACGCCAGAGGAACAAGCACTTGCAAAGTTCTCCAAACAAATTTTAGCCAGCACAGAAGATGTTTGGACCAAAGAGTTTGAAAAGATGGGGCTAAACTATCTGCCTCCAAAGATGGTGCTTTTCACCAGTGCCGTCAATACTGGTTGTGGCAATGCAACAAGTGCAGTTGGTCCTTTTTATTGCTCAGCAGACCAATCCCTGTACATCGACCTTACGTTCTTTTCGCAAATGCGTCAACAGCTCGGAGCCGACGGAGATTTTGCCTACGCCTATGTGATTGCGCATGAAGTTGGACACCATGTTCAGCATCTATTGGGAACATTAAATGACGCCCATGCACAAATGGCCAAAGTGGACAAAGCTACTGCCAATAAAATAAGTGTGCGCATCGAGCTACAGGCCGACTTCTACGCAGGACTTTGGGGGCATCAAGAGCAAGCGATGTTCAACTCGCTTGAGCCTTCCGATTTGCAAGAAGCCTTGGATTGTGCCCACGTCATTGGTGACAACTATCTTCAAAAGAAGGCGCAAGGCTACGAAGTGCCCGAAAGTTTCACGCATGGCACAAGTGAACAGCGTTATCGCTGGTTCAAGCTTGGCTTCGATACGGGCAACATCAAACTATCCGACACTTTCTCCAAGTCAGACGCTGAATTATAATTCTATTGCAGTTGTGGAATATAGCACCTATTAGGTGGCTGTATTCCACAACTTGCTTTTTAGCTTTCTCAAAAAACAAAAGCCAGCGCATCAAGTTCGTTTGCTTGCTTTTCTATATCTTTGCAACATTACACTTCACCCTCAATTTTTATTACAATGAAGACAGACATTGAAATTGCTCACAGCACTCCGTTAGCTCGCATTGACGAAATCGCTGCAAAAATTGGTATCAAAGCGACCGATTTAGAAGAGTATGGCAAACACATTGCCAAAGTTCCTCTACGCCTCATCGATGAACGCCCAGAGAAACAAGGAAAATTGATTTTGGTCACTGCCATCACTGCCACGAAAGCAGGCATCGGTAAAACGACAGTCTCCATTGGCTTGGCATTGGGTATGAACAAAATTGGCAAGCGTGCCGTTGTAGCACTTCGTGAACCTTCTTTAGGGCCTTGTTTCGGCATGAAAGGTGGTGCGGCAGGCGGTGGCTATGCCCAAGTGTTGCCCATGGAAAAAATCAACCTCCACTTCACGGGCGACTTCCATGCCATCACGTCTGCTCACAACATGATTTCTGCTCTTTTAGACAACTATCTCTATCAGCATCAGGCTGAAGGATTCGGACTGAAGCAACTGCTGTGGAAGCGGGTGCTTGACGTGAACGACCGCTCTTTGCGACAAATCGTAACAGGTCTTGGCCCTTCAACGAATGGCATTCCTACGGAGAGTGGTTTTGATATTACTCCAGCTTCTGAATTGATGGCCATTCTTTGTCTCGCCACCAGCGAAGCAGACCTCCGTCGCCGTGTAGAAAACATTCTCTTGGGCTACACCTATGATGGCCAACCTTTCACCGTAAAAGAACTCGGTGTTGCAGGCGCAATTGTCACTTTGCTCAAAGATGCCATCCAACCTAACTTGGTGCAAACAACAGAGCAGACACCTGCTTTTGTACATGGTGGGCCTTTTGCCAATATCGCCCATGGTTGCAACTCGCTCTTCGCCACAAAAATGGCCCTTTGCCATAGCGATTACACCATCACGGAAGCAGGCTTCGGTGCCGACCTTGGGGCTGAAAAGTTCTACGACATCCTTTGCCGTAAGAGTGGTCTTCAACCTGCTCTCACAGTGCTTGTTGCCACTGCTCAAGGCTTGAAGATGCACGGAGGTGTTCCCCTTGAGGAAATCAAACAGCCTAACCTCGAAGGCCTCCGTGCAGGACTTGCCAACTTAGACAAGCACGTTGAAAACCTCCGCAGTTTCGGGCAGACTGTGCTCGTTGTTTTCAATAAGTTCGCCACCGACACTCCAGAGGAGATGGCTCTTCTCGGCGAACATTGTCAAAGTATCGGTGCACCATTCGTAATCAACACAGCCTTTGCAGAAGGAGGTGAAGGTGCAAAAGAAATGGCACAATTGGTTGTAGATACCATCGAGAAGCAGCCCTCTGCACCTTTGCGATTTGCCTATGAAGATGCAGACGACATTGCCACAAAAGTCGAGAAAGTAGCAAAGAACATCTATGGTGCTCGTTCCGTATCCTTCAGCCCTGCAGCAAAGAAACAAATCAAGCTCGCAGAAAGTCTTGGTTTCTCCCACTTCCCCATCTGCATCGCCAAGACGCAGTATAGCTTCTCTGCCGATGAGAAGCGCTATGGCGTGGCCAAAGATTTCGACTTTGAAATCCGCGACATTGTTATCAACGCAGGTGCAGAGATGATCGTTGCCATTTCTGGCACGCTTCTCCGTATGCCGGGACTACCCAAAACGCCACAAGCGAACTTTATCGACATCGTTAATGGCGAGATTACAGGTTTGAGCTAAGCAAACAAGGAGTTTTCCTTTATTTTATAATAGTAAGGGTGGAAATGATTTAAGCATCATTTCCACCCTTAATTCATAGTCAAACCCTTCTTCTTACCCCGAAAGAGTTGATGCCTTGCGTTAATAAACATTTCTTCTTGCACAAGAAAAGTTTTGTTCGCAGTGCGAATTATATAAACCGCACTGCGGACTACATAAATTGCACTGCGAATTATATAGCTCACAGTGCAATCTAAAGTTTAGCGACACAAGATAGAAAGTATCTTAGCGCAAGAAAGACAACTTTATTGTGCCAATCACAAAGCTCTCTACTAACGTTACAGAACATAAGCAGAAGCATAATTCGGTTACATCAAAGTTCAGGGATAAATTGTTGCCAAAAGCCGATGCGATCTGGCTTATTAAAGCCATGGCAAGCCATTGGTAAGCGATGGTCTGCATCGGCATAGCAAAAAGCAGGTTGCACATCAAAGGCAAATTTTAGGGCCTCCTCTACCGTTGGCACATGTAGCTCTTTGGGCACAAACGCCCAAAAAAGATCTTCATTATAGAGTTCATTCTCCTGTGCCTTGAAATAAGCAATCTCATCAGCATATTTCAAACATGCGCAACGAAAGCTTTCCACTTTTCTCAACGAAAACCCTCCATTTCCGATGTGCCCAAAACGTTGCCAACGAATAATTTTCATACGAGGCTTTAGCCATAAACGTAAAGCTCTTATTTGTTTTAACGGAAAATGACGATAAGGCGTTCGTTTAGGCCATGGAGCTGCTACGTGATCATATCCCTTGCTCATCCACTCTACAAGTTCATTGCGAAAAACCCAAGCATCTACATGACAAATGAGCAAATAGTCGTAATGAGCAAAACGATCGTAAAAATCGGCCGACATCATCATCTCATTATAACCTGCTAACCCTCTTGCTGTGCCTAACCAATTGGGTGATACCTCCATCTCATCTACATGTGGGAACTGCGACAGAAGGGCGGTTAAATCCAAACCTTTGGGTTTAAGAAAGACCGCAGGGAACTCAGCCAAACACGCTAAGTTATTGGCCAAAGCTCTCAATTCATCATCTTTCAGCGTCGCTTGATATAGCGGTATAACAACAATGACTTTTGGGGGCATATTTCATTCTTTTTAGAAGGCTTCTTGCAAAAGGAGAGTTCTTATTTCTTGTCTTTTGATGAAGCATTCGTTTGTGTTCCGTCTTTCCGTTCAAGCACTTTGCCTTGTGCATCAACATAGTAAAGGCGGTTAAATTCTTCTCTGGTACGCTTCCAGCGATTATGGCTCCAAAGATAAATTTCAGGTTCACGGCAAATGGTTTGCTCCAGCAATTGGAAATACATATCTGTCAGCTCAAAATCTGCGATGCCTTTTGTGTCCCGACGAACGAGTTTGAGTTCACAATGATAATAGCCCCGCTTGATGCGTCTTACATCACCATAAATAAAGGCCTGATTAGTGTGCTTGACAATACGCTCACTCCCTGTGAAAACAGGGGTGTCTTGATGCAGAAATTCGACCCAATGATGGATATTCCACCAAAGCGGACTTTGATCAGCAATATAGCCAACAATGACAGGTTTACCTTGGCGACCAAATTGTACAATTTTGCGCAACGATTCCGCCATTGGGATACAATGTGCGCCTTGTTGCTCTCTCACCTCTTTGAAAAGGCGATCCATCTGCACGTTTTCCAAAGGGTGGTAAATCTGACAGCTCACAGCTTCCTTTGTCAACCAATGAGGCAAACTCGTAATCCATTCCCAATTTCCCAAATGCCCAAGATAGAAACCGACAGACTGACCTTCTTCTAAAATAGCATTCACCGCCTCTACACCAGAGAAAGTCATACGGCGCATTAGTTCACTCTTGCGCATCGTTTTGAGTTTTATCGTTTCCACAAAATAGTCGCAGAAGTAGCGGTAAAAACCTTTTTCAATTGCCTTCAATTCAGCAACTGTTTTATCAGGAAACGATGCTGTGAGATTTTTCCATATCACAGCATGGCGATACCTTATCACATATGCCATTAAATAATACAAGGTATCCGACAAACCATACAACACACACAACGGCAAAAGCGAAATCGCATACCAAAGGCTATGTAGTAGGATATAAACCAAATAGTTAGTCCATTGTTTCACTTTCTTCATACTTCACAAACAACTACTTATTTGGCAAAAGGCGGTCATTGACCATCCGTTCCATATATTGCTGAATGATGGCTTTCAGTTCTCGCTCCATTTGTGCTTGCATCTTCACTCGCCCCACAAGGTTATGCTTCATCGTTCTGTCGCTCAAAGCATAAACACCTTTGGTCTGCTTGCCGTCAAATTGCAACACATGGCCATATTTCACATACTGATACACACCATTGATATAATTGAGCGCATAGGTCTGTTCCGTAGGTGTCGTTAAGAGATCACAACCAAAAGACAAATAATCCTTGCCATACCCCAAAACGCCCATTATGGTTGGAAGAATATCAATTTGCTGGCCAATACTCTCATTCACGCCTGCAGGAACTTCTCCACTGGGGTCATAGATGATTAGCGGCACAGAGAAGGTGCCGATGTCACTACGATATTCATCGAAGTTGCTCTCATTCGTATGATCAGCAGTCAACACAAAAATTGTATTCTTGAACCAAGGTTGCTTCTCCGCAGCTTCAAAGAATTTACCTATAGCCATGTCTGTGTAACGGATACACTTGTGGATGGGCAGTTCCTCCTCTTTGTAAACAGACTTATACTTTTCTGGTACAACAAAGGGATGATGCGAAGAGACGGTAAACAGTGCCGTCATAAAGGGTTGCTTCATCTCGCCCATTTTCGTGCAATAGTATTGCATGAAAGGTTCGTCCCAGATGCCCCAATTGGTGTCAAAATCCGCATCGCCACCAAAGCGAGCATCTGCAGCATAGTCCTGCCGACCATAATAGTGTTGGAAACCTGTCTTATTAGCAAAGGCCCAAAAGCCCATAGAGCCCCTATTAGCACCATGAAAGAAGGCTGTCGCATACCCTTCTTGCTGGAGCAACCCCGCCATGCCCGTATAACTATTCATCGAAGCAGGCGTAAGCACAAATGGCTCTACAAACATCGGGATGCCACAAAGCACCGATGGCATCCCATCAATGCTTTTATGTCCGTTGGCATAAGTGTTTGGAAAAACGAGACTTTTGGCAATAAGTTTGTCAACATGGGGCGTATAGCCCGCATAGCGCCCAGCTCTTAAATCTTTGTTAAGCGCACCGATATACTCTTTGCCAAAGCTTTCAACGATGAGTATTACAACGTTTTTCTTCTGCATTGGGTGCGATGTTTGGCCTCGATGAATAGGCGTAAATACCGCCTCCAACGCTTGTGAATTAGCATAATAATTAGGAACTACAAACACGTTTTTCCCTATCGTACGTAGCAACGCAAAGGGCGTATTCAGCACCACAGCACACTCCTGTGGACGCTTGGCGTATTGGTTTGCATTATTTATCGTAATTGGCCGTATACCAGAACTTAATCCACCTCTACATCCACCGATTACCAAAGGCGTTGCTACAATCAAAGAACCTAACATGACTCCTCCGAACGCTAAACGCTGACGCAATGTGCGATAGGTGGTAAAATGAGTGCGAGGCATTATGTACAATCGCCACAACATCCATGCCACAGCAACCGTCAATAAAACAAAATACCAATGACTCACCAATTCCGTGAAGAAGATACTGCCAAGATTATTCTCCTTGTCAAACTCACGAAACACACTTGTTGTCGTCCGACGAAGCGTAAAAGGGAAATAGACGGCATCAATCAAATTAACGACTAACATCAGCACATTCACGCTCACAAAGACTCCTTTACACAACAGCTGATACCATCTGCGCTCTTTTAGCCAAAACGGGAAGAGCATCAGAACGATATAAAGCATATTCGTATATAAAATGGCAGATGTATTAAACACCAATCCACCACCAAAAAGCGTGAGCAAATGCTCGAAAGACAACCCTTCCGAGAAAAAAGCATAATTTTCAAGCAGATAGGCGATGCGGGCTACGAAATAGACGATGTAAGCCAACACCAAGTTTCCCACTAAAGCGATTGTGGGCGCAATCATTTTTTCTAAAATACTACTTCTCTTTTTCCACATAAAAGGCATGTAGTGTGTTTTCGCAATTGCTTGTGATTACTCTTAACAAAGAACTTCACAAAGCAAGCATATTAACTCTATTTATCAGCTATCTATACCGCAACATATAAAGTTATTTTCTACAAACAGAAAGCATCAGTATTGCTGCATTTTTAGCAAAGATACAACTTTCCCTGCGAAGTTATGCGTTGAGCCTCTCACAACGCATCAATGTAAGTAATGGTATGCGCTATTTAAGACTCGTAAGGAAACGCATTTTGATTTCAAGGGTTTATGTATTATCTTTGCAAAAAGCCAGATAAGGAGAAACTTCATTACCGAAGTTTCTCCTTTTTCTAACCCTTTTTTTGCGCACATTGTCCTTTCCTGATAAAGGTTGACGGTTTATTTTCTTAATCCGATATTTGGTTGTCTGTTATCCCTAAGAGTAGTTTACTCTTGTGGGTTATCCCTGTGCAGGGTTGACTGGAGGCCGTAGGCCGGAAGGAGACCCTGCA
>JALFTM010000174.1 GCA_022788345.1 Bacteroidales bacterium | reverse complement strand
TTGTATCATCAATGTTCATCAATGTAACATTTCGTTTTTCACTCCGTTGTAGTCCTTTTTTCTCGCAACTCTCTGTCTCTCAACCTATCTGGTAGTATTTCGTTGTCCCTCCTTTTATGACATTTCGTTATTCCCCCCTTATGCGCCTCCCGTTTTTGCATGCAAGATAAAAGGAGTTGAGGTTAGTGCGAAAGGGTTGTGATGCACAAGATGGCTTGAGATTGGGGCTTTTTATATAAAGGTGAGACATTGCCAATTTGCATCCTTATGATTGAATGGGAACCAATGCAGGATGGCAATGTAAATAAATATGAATCAACCCTATTCGAACTTGCAATCAGCGTTAAGTGGAGGTGGGTCAAGTGTTAAAGAAGATTGGAACGCCGATTTTTTTATCTGCAATCGCAGAGTTATATCCGAGAAATATGTTAATTTCGTTTCCAGAGAAGAGAAATGTTAAAACGAGAGCGTTTCTTCTTGCTCTTTGAGGTATAAGAATAATAATCAATACAAGATACAGTATGAATAAGAAAGTGTTTGGCTCTTTGGCCTTGGCCTTCGCAGTAGGTGCTGGTGCGCCTACTGTGGCAAATTCCATCATCGATTTAGTATCAACCAGTTCGCAAAGCAAGTCTGCAAGCACACCCGTGGGGCAACCAATTGATTTGACCTATGCGGCAGAGAACGGCATGAAATCTGTTGTCTATCTAAAAGTAACAACCAACTCTAAGATGCAGATGCAGTCGATACAAGATCCTTTCTTTGACTTCTTCGGCGATTTCTTTGGACAAGGCAATGGAGGACGTCAACAGCGTCAAGTGCAAGTGCCAAAGCGTCAAGGTTCTGGATCTGGTGTTATCATTTCTTCAGATGGCTACATTGTTACAAATAATCACGTTGTGGCCGATGCTGATGAAATCCTTGTAAAACTGAGTGACAACCGGGAGGTGAAAGCCCGCATTATCGGCTTAGATCCATCTACAGACTTGGCTTTGCTCAAGGTGGAGGAGAAAAATTTACAACCTATTGCTATTGCCGATAGCGATAACCTTAAAATAGGCGAATGGGTGTTGGCTATTGGCAACCCTTATGGTTTGACTTCTACGGTGACAGCAGGTATTGTGAGTGCGAAAGCCCGTACATTGGGTGCTTCTTCGGGTATAGAATCTTTCATTCAAACAGATGCAGCGATTAACCCCGGTAACTCAGGTGGTGCTCTGGTTAATGCAAAGGGAGAGTTGGTAGGTATCAATGCCATGCTTTATAGCCAAACAGGGTCCTATGCAGGCTATGGCTTTGCCATCCCCACTACGATAATGAATAAGGTTGTGGGCGACTTGAAGAAGTTTGGCACAGTGCAACGTGCGTTGCTTGGCGTGACAGGCATGGATGTGAGTTCCTATATCAGCCAGCAACATGAGAAAAATAAAGAAGTGGATCTTGGCACACTTAAAGGCATATACGTGGAAGAAGCAACGAGCGATGGTGCTGCGCAAGAAGGCGGATTGCAAAAAGGCGATGTCATCACAGCTATTGATGGCAAAGCAACAGATAGCTTTGGTGAGATGCAAGAAATTTTGGCAAGCTATAAGCCCGGCGACCAAGTGGCAGTTACCTATTTGCGCGATAAGAAAAAGCGTATAGCACGTCTTACACTTCGCAATGCACAAGGTACAACGAGCACAGTGCAGAGCATTGGAGCAGAGGAGCTGGGCGTAGGTATGCGCACGCTTACAGAGATGGAGAAACGTGAGCTCAACTTGACACATGGCCTCGTGGTGAATGCTATCCGAAATGGTAAGTTCCAAGAAGCTGGCATTACTAAAGGCATTATTCTCCTCCAAGTGAACGATAAGCCCATGCGCACGCTTGAAGACTTTGAAGCTGTAGTGAAGGAAGTCAACATGAGTAGCGATCGTGTGCTATGGATTCGTGCAAAGACACAGAGTGGGCTGAATCGTAGCTTTACAGTAGAACTTTCTGACCCAAAGGTGAAAGGCAAAAAGTAAGCAACGATGATTGATAATCGAAATCCCCTCCTACTTCAAAGTTTAAGAAGTAGGAGGGGATTTCTTTCGATTATAGCGCCCCTAAAAGGGTGAACTATGCGTTTGTTTAGAAGAGATATTGCGAGCTAATACTCTTATTTTCCATCACACTACAAATGGTTTGTGCCAAGAGACCGGCAACGCTGATTTGCTTCACCTTGCTACAAGTGCCCTTATAAGGGATGGTGTCGGTGAATACCATTTCGAGCAAGTCGCAAGACTCCACACGTTCGTCTGCTGGGCCTGACATGATGCCATGTGAAGCGATAGCACGCACGCTTTTAGCACCATTTTCTTTCATGATGTTGGCGGCTTTGGTGATAGTGCCAGCAGTGTCTACCATATCATCGACAAGAATGACATCCATGCCTTCAACATCACCAATAATTTGCATGCTGGCTACCTCATTGGCGCGCTTGCGTTGCTTGTTACAAAGCACAAGAGGACAATTGAAGTACTTCGCATAAGCAGAAGCACGCTTAGAACCGCCCACGTCTGGAGAAGCGATACAGATATTCTCTAAATTAAGAGATTTCAAGTAAGGCATCAATATCGTTGAAGCATAAAGGTGGTCAACTGGGATATTGAAGAAGCCTTGTTCTTGGTCGGCGTGCAAGTCGATTGTGATCAAACGGTCAATGCCAGCTACGCTGAGAAGGTCTGCTACAAGCTTTGCACCGATAGAGACACGGGGCTTGTCTTTGCGGTCTTGGCGTGCCCAGCCGAAGTAGGGAACTACTGCTGTCACCGTGCGCGCAGAGGCACGCTTTGCCGCATCTACCATGAGGAGCAACTCCATCAAGTTGTCGGAATTTGCAAAGGTAGACTGAACGAGGAAAACATCCTTGCCACGGATGGACTCTTCATAGCAGACTTCAAATTCACCATCTGCAAAGTAAGTGATTTGCAAATTACCCAACTCCATTCCTAACTCTTGACAGATCTTCTCTGCAAGATATTTGGAACGAGTGCCAGAGAATACTCTAAAGTTTTTATCGCTCATTGATTCTTATATAAGAAGTAAAAATTAGTGTCTTTGCTTGTACTATGGACTCCCTTAAAAGGGAAGGTCGTCTTTGGGGGTTGGTGTAGGACTTTGTGTAGTGTTTGATGCAGAAGGTGTTGATGGATTGGCTTTGTCTGCATTGGAACGATTGCCTAAAAGTTCAAGGTTGCTGCCCCACACTTCAGTGACTTGATGGGTTCTACCTTTCGCATCGGTGTAGCTACGATAGCGCAACTCTCCTTCTACATAGAGCTTATCACCTTTATGGACATATTTTTCGACAATTTCCGCTAAGCGACGCCATAATAAGATGCGGTGCCATTCTGTGCGTTCGGGAACGTTTGTCCCATTGGGCAATGTATATCCCGGAGAACTGGTGGCCAAACTGAAAGTCGCAGTACATACGCCACTATCTATATAACGGATTTCGGGATCCTTGCCCACGTTGCCAATAAGCATGACTTTATTGAGAGACATAGTGGGGTATCTTTATAGATTAGACATTAGCGGAGACGATCAGCGGCACGCACAAGGGCTTCGTCTTTCTTGATACGACGGCGTGCATCAAAGGTGCAGAGAAGACTCAGAAAAGGGAAGAGTTCTTGCAACTCACTTCCTCCGATGTTATGAAAGAAATAGAGGAGAGCTTGTGAGCCTACTAAAAGGGCGAGCAATACGATATTGATTGTGCAAATACCAATTTGGCATTTACGGCTTTTGTATCTAAAAATAGCGATACACGAGAATAAGGCAATTAAAGCACCTATTACCCGAAAGGCTATTGCTCCATAAAAGCAGGTGTCGGTCATCTTTTCAGCATGTTCTGTGCTGAGGAAAGAGATTTGTCCGATACCCAATAGAATAAACACTGCGGCAAGGAGGAGCGAACAACTTTGAAGACGCTGAATCATAAGATAAGAGGCGTTTAGAAGAAGGGGGAGGAGATATAGAAAGAAGAGGGCGTACCCTTATTGGAGATGGGCACACCCTTGTAGGAACGACAAAATGTTAGTCGTTGAGCTTCTGCTTCTCCTCGTCGGGGTTGCGGAAGTAAATGTTGTCGTCAAGAAATTCCTGCTGAGCGATAAGTGTAGGCTTTGGAAGCTTCTCGTAATAGCGAGAAATCTCAACTTGCTCACGGTTCTCAGTGCTTTCTTCCAAGCTGTCATTGGAGGCAAACTCCTTGAGCTTCTTGTTGAGGTCTTCTTTCATCTTAGCCGCGATTTGATTGGCGCGCTTAGACATTACGACAACACTCTCATAGATGTTGTCTGTACCTGCACTAAAATCTGCGATGTTGTGAGTCACTGTATTGGTAGAAGCAGTACTTTTCTTGTAGTCCATTGCTTGTATGTTTTGCGATAATAATCTGTTTGTTGAGTCTGGAGAATAATTAGCGTGTTGCGCCTATGGTCGTGGAGTCTTGAGTGGCTGTGGCAACCTGTGGACGCAACTTTTTATAGATAGCATCTACTTCCTTAAGACGTTTCGACTCAGGAAATTCGTTGAGGAAACCGTAGTATTCATCAATGGCACTTTGGACGCGCTCTTCGCGCTTAGAGAGGACGCTCTGGGTGGCGAGGTCATACTTAGCCTTGAGGATAAGGAAAGCGAAATCTTCACGGAGGGAGGTGTATGGATAATCTTGTATCGCATTTTGTGCCGTGATGATGCAAGCTTGATAGTTATTCCCTCCCGAAGAGCAGTTACCAAAATAGGCACCAAGGTCATAGTAGAGCTTTGCTGTCAGATATTCTTTCTCAACCAGTTTGTCTTGGAGCTCGAAGATGGCGTCTTGTGCTTGCTTCCGTAGATTGCTGGTTGGATAGGCATCTAAGAACTTCTGGAACTCTGTAACAGCTGTGTAGGTGTCTGTTTGGTCGAGGCGTGCCACTGGTGTGAGATTGTAGAGAGACATGGCAACATAGAAATGTGCTTCCTCTGCATACACTCCTTTAGGGTAGCTCTCGTAGTATTTTTTGAAGTAACTGCCAGCAGCATCATAATTCTTTGCTTTGTAAGCGCTCATTGCCAAAAGATAGAGCGACTCTTCTGCATGGTCGGTACCTTTGAACATTGCAATAACGTCCTGCAAGAGAATTGTGGCACGATTGTAGTTGCCTTGCGCATAGCTTTGCTTTGCGACCTCGTAGCGCTCTTCATAAGAGCCAGATTGCAACACTTTTGTGTAGTTGTTGCATGAGGTGAGCATGGCGAAGCCTGCAAGAAAGGCTATGTGGCGAAAGGTCTTCATACTTTATGGTGCAAAGATACAAAAAATGTTCTATAAATAATGTGATGATGGACTACCCTTTTATGTCCTTGTGCCATTATTGGTTCTTGAACGAACTATACATGACGTTTAACTCCAGTCCCTTGCCTGCTCCACCTTCGAGTTTGACGCTGTTAAGCCCCATGCTGTGGCGGATGCGACGAAGTGTTTTTATCTCCTTGGTAATGGAGTATTCAGCGGTGACAGGGATGAGCACAAACTTGTTCCAATCCAAATTTTGGCTTTCCCAAAGGCTACGTTTGCTGGCCTTTTGCGCCTCTGTGTCTGTGTTGGCAATTTGTGCTCCCGTATCGCGCAACTGGCGCATATAAGAGATGATACCGCTGATGTTGCTGTATGTGTAGCTACCATTGGTGAGTGGTGCAAGGAAAGAGTTCACATTGTTGGGAAGGCGGTTCTCTTCAAAAAACTTGTGCATGTTGCTTTTGGCCACTAAAAGGAGGTGGGTCGGAGCATTGAGACTATTCGTGCTTGTTGCGGTTGAATTGTAAGTGCGAATGGTCAAACGTGCGTTGTTAATAGAGTCCGAAGCGTGTCCATCAAGGATGTTGTCGATAGGCAATGTACCTTCAGTAAAGATGGAGGCTGGCGATTTTACATAGGTGAAGTCGTTGTTGGCATCTAACATATGGGCAGGGATTTTGCTCGATACGGAGGTGTTTTGAATGACTTCTTCCGTGCTGGCCATCTGTGTATAGACAGAGGTGGCTACATTCTTCTTCTTGTATTGAAAGTGAATGTTGAGAGTGGTGAAAGGCACTTGTAGCATTGTGCCGACACTGCCCGGTGTAGAGAAGTGGAAGCCTGCTAAAACGTGGCGCAAAAAGAGTTGTGAGTTCTTGAAGTAGGCGGGTTGCTCGTAATACTTATTAAGGATGCGCTTGCCGAAACTTTTGGGCAAATTGATGCGGAGATAGTGGTATGCAGTGCCTGTGGCTACATTAGAGGCCAGTGCATCGTCATGCACACTATAAGTTGTGCTGGCCTGTATGCCAACGCCATCAGTAATGTATTGTGCAGGGGAGATGTTTGTATAATACTTCACACCTTCGGCCATCACTTTTGCTGTGTCCAACTCTTGAACGGTGAGTTTCATTGTACGGAGCGAGTCGCCATAGTAACTACTCACATACATGTACATATATACGGAATCGACTTTGGGGAGGCCATCAGTGTCCCAAACGAGAGAGTCTTTTTTAGGGAATGTCGTGTTCTCCAGTATGTTGAACTGTGCAAGGAAGCCTGCAGTCGTTGTTGCGCGTGTTTCAGGGTCGATGATGCTACCTAAAAGACTTGTGCTGGTGTTGGCCAGCACGGAATCTACTGCGATGGAAGTTGTCTTGACGTAGAACGTATCTTGTGAAGTGGAAATGAGGTCTTTCTTGGGCATGATGCTTTGCCCGATTAAGGCTGTGTCTTCGTCACAAGAAAAAAAACTGGACAACGCAGCGAATGCAACAAGGGTATATGCTATAAACTTCATATGCAATGAGAGAGACTATGCTAAAGGTGGACGAGAAGCGTGACACTTCTCTTGTTATGAAAACAATCGCAACAGCAGATGTGTGTCCACTGTTGCGACAAAATTAGTCATTTATCGGCGATTAAACCCTACTTCAAGGTCTAATCTTTGTTATGTTTTACTTATTCGCACACCTTTTCATAGAAATCGCCATATTTTTCAGCGATGTTTTCTAAACCGGGGAGAATGAGTTGAGGAATTCCCTGTTTGTCGGCTTCCGCACGGATGCCAGATGGCACGCCTTCGCTGGCTTCAACATAGCCGTCGGAATAGGCAATGGCCAATTTGCTGAGCACATCGGGGTCTGTGAGAGAGATGCCTTTGTCTGCGAGCAGACTGGCTTTGGCGTTACGAAATTCTAAGCTGGCAGCCAAATTGTCGGCTGGGGTGCGCTGGGGCGAATTGCCGTAAGCGGAGAAAACGACTTTGGCATCCATAAAAGGAGCGTCGTCTGCATAGGCTGTTTTAATGAAAAAGGGGATTACGGAGGAAATCCAGCCATGACAATGGATAACATCGGGTGTCCAGCGCAGTTTTTTGACGGTTTCCAGTACACCACGGGCATAAAAAACGGCACGCTCCTCATTGTCGGCATACTCGTTGCCATCGGCATCGCACATCATTTTACGCTTGAGAAAATACTCGTCATTGTCAATGAAATAAACTTGCATGCGAGCGGCTTGGATAGAGGCTACTTTGATGATCAAAGGGTGGTCTGTCTCGTCAATAGCGATGTTCAAGCCAGAAAGGCGGATCACTTCGTGTAATTGATTGCGGCGTTCATTGATGATGCCCCAGCGTGGCATAAAAGTGCGAATTTCGCGTCCAGCACTTTGAATTTCTTGGGGAAGTTGACGCCCTGTCAATGACATATCGCTATCGGCCACATAGGGCACGATCTCTTGGGTGATGTATAGGATTTTCTTTGCTTTCATTCCTCAATCAAGGACTTTATTTTTAAGTGCAAATTTACAAAAAAATATCGAATGCGCAATAATTGTAAGGCTGACATTCTGAAATGGAGGAGTTTGAAATTATTGGTGGAGTGAGTGAAAACAGAGGAGAGAATACGGAAAAGAGGGGGCATGGGAAAAACAAGCGAGTAGCATCGCTTTGTTTTTGGTTTTGTGGAAGTGGTTGCTTCTAAATTGTTTATTTGTAGTTCGTTATGTGTTTCTATTCTTGCTTAGAATGGCGATTTTTATGCCTGTGCTTTTTGATTGAGTGAAGCACAACAGGACTATCGTTTTTACATAAAGTTTAACTTTTGCGTTTTCTCAAAGTATCTGTACACGCTTCGTGCAAACACAGCAAGGCCTGTTGTTTTTGCACGAAGCGTAGGGAGAAAATGCTACTTGCGCCTCTTGATAAGCCCTTTTTATAGAGAAAAAGAAGGGCGAAGCGGCCTATATTGTCGCTTCGCCCTTTAGGCTAATGCAAAGATAATAAGTTTGGCGTCTTTTTGCAAATGAAGTGTTTTCATATCTAAAAGAAAGCAAGATAGAATGCGACGATTGATAGGAAATGGGAGGCTGTTGCGATAGTCTTTTTGTGGTCTTAGAGAAAGCCCACGGAATAGGTGCACTGCTAAGGTCGTTTTGTCTAAAAATTAGAATAGACTTAGTCTGAAAATGTAGGTTTGGCACGGGTGTTGCATATATGGAAGTGGAATTTTAATAACACAATCATAATCTTATGGCTAAAGGTAATATAGGTATTACGACAGAGAACATATTTCCTGTCATTAAGAAATTTCTTTATAGCGACCACGAGATTTTTCTTCGTGAGTTGGTTTCCAATGCGGTAGATGCTACCCAAAAATTGAAAACCCTTGCTTCTAAGGGCGATTTCAAGGGCGAATTGGGCGATCTTACGGTAGAGGTAAAACTGGATGAAACAGCCGGCACAATTACTATCTCCGACCATGGTATCGGTATGACTGCCGAAGAAGTTGAAAAGTATATCAATCAGATAGCTTTCTCTGGTGCCAACGACTTCTTGGAGAAGTACAAAGATGACGCCAATGCCATTATTGGCCACTTCGGATTGGGTTTCTATTCCAGCTTCATGGTAGCGAAGCAAGTTGACATTGTTACTCGTAGCTATCGCGAGGATGCCGAAGCAGTGCGTTGGACATGTGATGGTTCGCCCGCTTATGAAATGGAAGTAACAGAAAAGGCAGAACGTGGTACAGACATCATTCTGTATATAGACGATGATGCCAAGGAGTTTGCCAATAAGGCCAAGCTTCAAGAATTGTTGCGGAAGTATTGTCGTTTTTTGCCTGTTCCCGTGGCGCTGGGGAAGCAAACAGAGTGGAAAGATGGCAAGGAAGTGGAAACGGATGCTCTTAATGTCATCAATACTACCGAACCACTTTGGACCAAAGCACCTTCTACGCTAAAGAAAGAGGATTATGAGAGTTTCTATCGTGAACTCTATCCCATGGCCGACGAACCTTTGTTTTGGATCCATCTTAATGTAGATTATCCTTTCAACCTCACAGGGGTTCTCTATTTCCCACAAATTAAGAACAACCTTGATATTCATCGAGATAGAATACAATTGTATTCAAACCAAGTTTATGTGACAGATCACGTAGAGAACATTGTCCCCGAATTCTTGACCTTGTTGCATGGCGTGATTGACAGTCCAGACATTCCTTTGAATGTGAGCCGTAGCTATTTGCAGAGCGACAGCAATGTGAAGAAAATTAGTAGCTACATCGAGAAGAAAGTGGCCGATCGCTTGTTGCAGATGTTCAAAGACGACCGCAAGGATTTTGAAGAAAAATGGGAGGGGCTGAAACTCTTCATCCATTATGGCATGCTTTCACAGCCTGACTTCTACGATCGTGTGGCTAAGATGGCTTTGTTCAAGGATGTGGATGGCAAATTCTTTACTTACGAAGAGTATCGCGAACTCATCAAGGACAGTCAAACTGATAAGGATGGCAATCTTGTCTATCTCTATATGACAGATAAGGAGCAGCAATATGGCTTTATCGAAACGGCAAAGGCAAAAGGTTACAGCGTGTTGGCCTTTGATGGACAGTTGGACACTGCGCTCGTAGGTTTGTTAGAGCAGAAAATTGAAAAAGCACGTTTTGCCCGTGTTGACGGAGACACCATTGAGCGACTCATCCCTAAAGCTGATGAGGTGCACAAGAACCTTGACGAAGCGGACAGCGCAAATCTTTCAACACTCTTCTCGTCACAATTGCCTGCGATTGAGAAAATAAACTTCCATGTGGATACACAAGCGCTTGGCACAGTTGCCGCACCAGTGCTTATTACACAAAGCGAGTACATGCGCCGTATGAAGGAGATGAGCCAGTATCAGAGTGGTATGAACTTCTATGGTGAGATGCCCGATATGTACACTTTGGTGTTGAATACAGAGCATCCTCTTGTTACGAAAGTGCTTGGAGAAATGAAAGAAAACCTTTCTGCGGAATTAAGTGCAGTTGAGCAAAGTATCAAATCGCTTGAAGCTCGTCAGCAAGCTATCTCACAGATGCAGGGCGACAAGAAGCCTGAAGACCTCTCCGCGGAAGAAAAGAAAGAGGCAGACGACTGCCGTGAAGAATTGCAACAGCAGCGCGATCGCAAGCGTGAACTCTTGGGTGACTATGCAGGGAAGAATGCTATCATCCCACAGCTCATCGACCTTGCTCTTTTGCAACACGGCTTGTTGAAAGGCGAAGCGCTTAGCCGTTTCTGCAAGCGTAGTGTTGATTTGATTGGCTAAGCTCCAAATCACGACTATTGCAACATTAAAGGCCTGCGAGCAAATGCTCGCAGGCCTTTAATGTTGTTTCTTTTGCTTACTTATCGAAATTTCTCTGTGAGCAGTGAAATCTCATGGGCAGGCGACTGGCGGTTGTAGAGGATATTATACACCGCATCAAGGATAGGCATCTCTACTCGGAAATGCTTATTGATTTCTTTCATGCACTTTGTGGCATAATAGCCCTCGGCAATCATTTGCATTTCAATTTGTGCGCTTTTGATACTATAACCTCGCCCAATCATAGTGCCGAAGACGCGGTTGCGAGAGAAATTGGAGTAGCCCGTCACTAAAAGATCGCCCAAGTAAGCACTGTCGTAAACGTTGCGTTCAATCGGGTAAACGGCCTTCAAAAAGCGGTTCATCTCTTGCACGGCATTTGCAATAAGTACGGCCAAGAAGTTGTCACCATACTTTAAGCCGTAACAGATGCCTGCCGAAATGGCGTAAACGTTTTTCAGAACGGCGGCATACTCAATCCCTACAACATCGGCGCTCGTCTTCGTTTTTACATAGCTGCTGGAAAGGATTTCGGCAAACTGTGTTGCCTTTTTCTCATCAGCACAGCCAACAGTGAGATAGGTCAGGCGACCATAGGCCACTTCTTCGGCGTGGCTCGGACCTGCGAGTACGCCACAGAAGTCGTCGGGGACATTATAGATTTGGCGGAAGAATTCGGAACAAACCAAGTTTTCTTCTGCAATGATACCCTTGATGGCTGTAATAATAAACTTATCGTTTAGCTTAGTGCGCAACTTGCGCAGGTGATTGCGCAGATAGGGCGAAGGAATTACAAAGATAAGCGTGTCGCACTGCTTTACAGCTTCCGTCAAATCCGTAGTGAAAGAAATTTTGCTTACATCGAAAAGCGCATCGGTTAGGTACGATGGGTTGCGTCCTGTGCGTTTGAAGGCTTCGATTTGGTCGTCACGGCGGATGTACCAATAGATATGGTCCACCTTCTCCAAAAGCATCTTGGCAATGGCCGTGGCCCAACTGCCACCGCCTATTACTGCGATCTTTTTAATCTGAAAGGATTGTTCCATACCTTGTTGCAATTAGTGAAGGGGCGAACAGATGTCCGCCCCTATGAGGTTTAGTCGGCGAGATGACTTAGCCATCCTTCGATTTCTGTAACGGATGGCTTTTCAATCTCAAGTTTGTATTTCTTGAGCACTTCGCCAATTTGCTGTTGGATTTTCTGTGCTTTGCTGTCTTTGAGGTCAGAGACGAGGTAATAGCCCACCTTTTGGAGAACTGGTACGATCTCTTCTGGCACACCAATCTCGGTGTATTTGTTGGCTGCGTCTCTGGGTGCTTTTTTCTCTGGGCGCATCTGTGGGAAGAAGAGCACTTCTTGGATGAAGAATTGACCAGTGAGTAGCATTACGAGACGGTCAATGCCGATGCCGATACCAGACATGGGTGGCATACCATACTGCATTGAGCGCAAGAAGTCTTGGTCAATGAACATGGCTTCATCATCGCCTTTTTCGCTCAAGCGGAGTTGCTCCATGAAGCGTTCCTCTTGATCTATTGGGTCGTTCAGCTCGCTGTAAGCATTGGCAAGCTCCTTGCCGTTTACCATCAATTCAAAACGCTCCGTAAGTCCTGGTTTCGAGCGGTGCATCTTGGTAAGTGGCGACATCTCCACGGGATAGTCGGTGATGAATGTGGGTTGGATGTATGTGCCCTCGCAGAACTCTCCGAAAATCTCGTCGATGAGTTTGCCCTTGCCCATAGTGTCATCGATGTCCATATTGAGCTTTTTGCACACTTCCCTAATCTCTTCCTCCGACATGCCGTTGAGGTCATATCCTGTCTTCTCCTTGATAGCGTCGAGGATAGGAAGACGGCGGAATGGAGCCTTGAAACTGATGATCTGTCCGTCGATCTCGCGCTCTGGTTTGCCGTTTACGGCGATACATACCGTCTCTAGCAATTTCTCGGTGAACGACATCATCCAGTTGTAGTCCTTATACTGCACATAGAGCTCCATGCAAGTAAACTCTGGGTTGTGGTTGCGGTCCATACCCTCGTTGCGGAAGTTCTTTCCGATTTCATATACACCCTCAAATCCTCCCACGATGAGTCGCTTGAGATAGAGCTCTGTGGCGATACGCATATACATGTCGATGTTGAGGGCATTGAAATGAGTGATAAAGGGGCGCGCACTTGCACCGCCGGCAATGCTCTGCAGTGTAGGTGTCTCCACCTCGGTATATCCAGCCTCGTCGAGCACACGGCGTATGGTGCGTATTACTGTGGCACGCTGAAGGAATGTATCCTTCACTCCGTCGTTGACAACAAGGTCAACATATCTCTGTCGATAGCGCAATTCGGGGTCTTCAAACTTGTCGTATGCCACTCCGTCCTTGTATTTCACGATAGGTAGTGGCTTGAGGCTCTTCGACAATAGGGTGAGCTCCTTGGCATGTACAGAGATCTCTCCCGTTTGGGTGCGGAATACGAATCCCTTGATACCAATGAAATCGCCGATGTCGAGCAGACGCTTGAATACCTTATTATATAAATCCTTGTCCTCGCCGGGGCAGATGTCGTCGCGAGTGACGTAAACTTGTATTCTTCCCTTTGAGTCTTGTAATTCCACGAAACTTGCCTTTCCCATCACTCGACGGCTCATCATACGTCCGGCGATGCAAACCTCGCGTGGCTCATCGTCGTCCTTAAACCCATCCTTGATTTCTGTAGAGAAAGCATTTGTTGGATACTCGGCAGCTGGATA
>JALFTM010000173.1 GCA_022788345.1 Bacteroidales bacterium | reverse complement strand
TGGCGTGAGCAAGGTGACCACTGAGTTGCTCTCGGACTACTACTTCAACAAGTACGGAGTCGACACCCGTTCCGTGCGCTTTCCGGGCCTCATCTCCAATGTGGCTTTGCCCGGTGGCGGTACAACCGACTACGCTGTGGATATCTACTATTCGGCTGTGAAGGGCGAAAAGTTTGTTTGCCCCATCCCTGCTGGCACTTACATGGACATGATGTATATGCCCGATGCCCTCGATGCTTGTGTCAATCTGATGGAAGCCAACCCCGACCGCCTTGTGCACCGCAATGGCTTTAACGTAACGGCCATGAGCTTCGATCCCGAAGGCATCGCTGCCGCTATTCGCAAGCAGATTCCTACCTTTGAGATGGCCTATCAGATTGATCCGCTCAAGGAGCGCATCGCCTCGTCTTGGCCCGACAGCATCGACGACCTCTGCGCCCGTCAAGAATGGGACTGGAAGCCCCGCTTCGACCTCGATGCCATGACAGTGGACATGATCGAAACGCTTCGTAAGCGTCTCGGATAAGTTTTTCTTCATTCCTCATACGCCCCCTTGCTCCCCTAATGGCGAGCAAGGGGGCTTTTTATGTGCCCGATAGCTTTCGGCTTCCCATTCTTCCTTGTCCTAAACGCAGATTTTGAGGACACTACCAATTAAAAGCGGTGTGCTTGAAAGGGATTTGTAGAGCATGCCTCGACAGAGGAGGCGCTTTCCGAAATATCCCAGTGTCCATAAAATTTCCCCTGAGGGCTGAGCATTGGCTCATCCTCAGGGGAAAGGGAGAAAGGAGGCGCATCGCAATGTTTAGCGATGGCTCAGCAGTTCTTCTCTGAACGAAATCTCGTTGATTTCGCTATCGAAATCGTTCATCTGATCGAAGCGCGGGGCTAAACCAGTGCTGGCATCAACAGGAGGTTTACTGGAGTTGATGGGAACAGAAAGGTTCAATATGTTGGCGGACGCTAATGGTAGGCACACCGATATAGGGGATTTATATTGTTTCATACGCTTACTTGTTGATGTGAGAAGGACTAAACTTTTTGTTGCCTTGTTGGTCGATGAACAAGCCCTTAGGTTGGTTCACAGGGCGACCGCTAAGGTCGTAGGCAGGTTGCGCAGACGTAGTTGTTGAAACGCCGTTCACACCTGTCACTCCCGACAAGGAGAAACCAATGAACGCAGGGCTGCCGCTCGTTGGGGCAACGTAGTAGATCTTATTTGCACCGAGCTTTGAAGCAGATCCCGTGCTGTTCTCCACCACAGGATAGAAGCCCACACCTTCACCCTCTTTCACGTTTAGAACGTAGCTGTTCAAAGGCAAATAAGCAGGTGCTAAAGTGCCACGGAAAGCGGAGTTGGTCACCGACGAAACCGACTTGTTGTTGTAGTCGATATAGAACGTATAAGTGCCCTTAGGTGCTTTGATGAGCAGTGGCGTTTTAGCGGCCACGCTCGTGCCAGCAGGAAGCGGTTCGAAAGTGATGCTATTGTTGTTGAGTACCGTAGGATAATAAACTTCCACGCCTTCTGTGGCAGGCACTTTGATGGCGAATGGATAGTAGGCCGTTGCGTAACCTGCTGCGGAGACATTCAAATCGACAGAAAGTACGAGGTCGAACGTCCAAGAAGAAGCAGAATTCGAACCACCAGCCCAACTTACGATGTTGCTACCAGTCCCAGTGCCGTTATAGTGGTTGTTGGTGTGGTAAGTTTGGCCGTTTGAAATAATGTTGTACTGTTGCTGTGTCAAATCAGTGGCTTTAAGCACTTGCGAAGAGGGCGACAACGCACCGCCGACATTGTTCAGATAAGTGCCTGCATTGGCAGACATTGCGCTGAATTGTGGCAACACGGTATTGGCTTTCAGCTGGAAGATCTGATTGACAGCAGTGGCATCGGTTGTTCCCCAGTAAGGCGAATTTGTGTCATAGTTGTGGTAGATACTCTTCGTCACTTTCTGATTGTCGAAGTAACCAGGGAAAGTCGATGTGATGCGGTAGTAGTAGCCATCTTTGATGGTCAATCCATTTGGAGGTGTCACTTCGAGCACAAAGTGTTCGCCCATCCATTGCACCTCGCAAGAGGAGTTCTCATCCAAAGTGACGGTGAAAGACGCTTCGTTGGAGCTGTTTTGTCCTGAAAGCTTATTCAGAATAATTGCTCCATTGCCGTCGCGGAAGATGATGCGAGCGCGGTTGGCGGCACGAACGATGCGGAAAGTGTAAGTGCCAGGCGCAAAGGCTTTGCGCTTCATCACAATGATGTGGTTGTTCGATGAACCGGGCACTTCACATCCTACATAGCGAGGGATATTGGCCATAAGGTCCGTATCCCATGCGTACAGATCCGTGTGCGTGTTGAAGCCCAACTTCATCAAGCTGAACTTGCCGTAGAGTGGCAAGCCCTCTTTGTAAATCGTGCCCGAACTTGGATTGGCATCTACATCGCGGTAAACAACACCATGCCACATACCTTCGCCCCAGCGTTCGGCGTCGGAAGGTTTGAGGTCGGGGCTGATAATGGTTGCTGTGGGCGATGTAAAGATGACAGAGGCAGGTGTGCCTGTCGAGAGCGTATAGTAATACATGCCTGAGTCGCCCGCTTTGAAAGTGCGACTGCGTGCATTGCCACCATCCTTTGCGGCGATTGGTGTCGCTGTCGTGCCGTCAGTGCTGTACCATTGGATAGTGCCTTCTGTTGCCAAGGTTTTGAGAACGATGGTGTCTTCTGCACAAAGCGTAAAGGTCGTTGCTGGCCACTTTGTGTCAGGGTCAGAGGCATACGGATTGTCTTGTGTCAGAGCTATTGGGAGCGAGCGAACGCTTTGCGCCTTGGTTGCTCCGTTGAAGTGCGAGATGGCGAAGTAAGTGTTCTCACCGAAGGTCACACCAGCGGGAGCTTGCACCGTCTTGGAAGTGGCAGGGTGGTCGATGCTGTCTATAACAGTCATGTACTTGTCATAGAGTGCATGAATGTAGACCTTACCAGAGGTGATGCCTTGATCGCCCCAGCTGAGGCGTACCGCAGAGGGGGAAAACATTTCGATTTTAGGGGCTGGCTCATAGCGGTTCTCCACTTGCACTTTGTTGGAGATGGCCTCCATGTCGTCGATCTGCACACGGAATTGCGTCTCATTGCCCTTCATCGCCTCGGTGGCCACAAAGAAGAAATAGTTGGCACCATATTTATTCTGATGGGCATCGATATTTGTCCAACTTCCAGCCTCCGAGGTGCGGAACTGCACGGTAGGATAATAAGTTGCTTTACGCTGGTCGCCAATCAACTTGTTCTCGTTAGCAGCCAAAGTCAGCTCCCAAGCCAATAAGGGATATTGGGCCACAGGGATGCGGTAGCCTTTTGGCATGGAAGTCAAGCGGATGCCACGGGGACGATACTGCCAAGTGAGCACATAGTTAGGGTTGGCGTAGGAGAGGGGCACGATGTGTCCACGCACGCGGAGGGTGTAAGCGCCAGCGCGGAGCGTTTCGCCCTTGTTGGCTGCCGTAATAACGACTTGCTCCACATTGTCGATGCGATTGACCTTGCGCACTGGAGGGAGGTGAACGCTATCCACAGCAGGCGAGAGTGTCCAAGGAAGAATTGTTTCATTGTTGGGCGTAACGACTTCGAGGTCGAGGTCGTTCACGAGCGTCTTGGCCGCACCTGTCACGGCAGCAGGGTCGTGATAGTAGAGCATGAAGCGCGCTTCTGTCTGACCCTCTGGGATGTTGACAACAAACTCTTTTGTTTCGCCTTGACTAATAGTATTGGTCTCAATGCGTCGCTCCGTGATGGCCTCAACGGCTGCGAGCGGATTGATCTGCCCGAAGCCTGAACGATAGGTGATATAATTTACCGTATCGGTTCTGATACCTGTATCTTTATCTGTATATACGCGAAGGCGCATAGCGCTGTTAAGGATAACAGCCTTGACCACATCGGCGCGTGCAGGAGTGCCATAAGTCGTAACATACTGCTCCATCAACACGCCAGCAAGGCCAGCTACGCCCGGAGAGGCAAAGGAAGTTCCAGCTGTGCCTTGTGCGGAAATATCGGGCTTCATACGACCGTCTTGCGTTGGACCAAAGGCCGTGAAAGCAACGTCCACACCGGGGAAGTCCGTGCCGTGAACAATAAATCCGTTCTTAGCTGTCTTAGCCGATCCTGTGATGGTGCTATAACCCGTTTTGGTATAATTGTTGAATTTGCCGTCAGAGTTATTACCTGCCGAGAAGAAGTGCAGATATTTGTTCGTGTTGTAAGCAAGGACGTCGATTTGTCTGGCTAAATCACCATAGCCTACATCTCCTTTTGTCCATCCTACGGAGAAGTTAGAGACAAGGGGCGAAAAGCCTGCATTCATAGCGTTAGTGGCCCCTACTGCTCCGTTAATAAAACCATCTGTTCCTCCTGCTGAGGAAAGGTATGTCATACCGGGTGCCATACCACCGCTGCCCCATTCGCCGATGTTGTTGGCACCAGCCACGATGTTGCCCACCGTGCTACCATGCCCATTGTCGTAGTTGTCGCCACGATTGCCCGACAACGTACGGCCATAGGCATTGATAGGGAAGTAGGCTTGTGCGCCATAGCGCTCCCAGTTCATGAAGGTGACGCCACGGCCAATAGGCCCTTTGCGATCATAATTGACAATGTCAATCATGTTCGTTCTCGTAATGTATTGGATGCCGGGGGCGTCTTCTTCCTTTTGCGGAGCAACGTAAAGCCCAACGCTGTTTACATAAGGAATTGTAGCCAATTGCTTGACTGTATTCAAAGAAGCGTCTTTTACGACTACGGAAGTGGCGGAAAGAGTGTCGTAAGCAATGTCCCAACGTGCTAATGTTGTGCAAAGAGCATCGAAGTCGGTGGCCTCGAAAACGCTCACCTCTAAACCTTGACTTTGCTCAGACACAGTCAGCTCTCTTTGCGCCTTGACGGCTTGATAAAGCGTCCCGCCGAGTTTGAACTCAAAGGGGATGGCACCAGTTGCCTTTACGGTCAGTTCACTGCTCGCCAATGCCACGATGCGTGGGGCTGTCAGCGCACTGTTCGATGTGGCATAGAGATACATGTAGTCGGGGAGGTAGCCCACCATCTTGGCGAGACCTGCGATTTTCTCTTGCAGGGCCGCCGAAGGAATACGATCGTAGGCCACAAGGAAATACTCCTGTCCGCTGGAGGCAAAGTCGGCGCGTGCGCTATTGTTTTGGGTAAGCGAGCGCACTGTTTTCTTGTCCATCGAGAGCGGAGCGAGTGGCGTGGCCGACCCGTTACTACCCTTGAGGAGGAACTGTGCATCGGCTTCGATGGTAGCTCCAAACCCAACGACAAGCGCCAAAGCTGTCGTGAATAGAGTTCTTTTCATTGAAAATTTGTTATTGATACCCTTGAAAAAATAATTATATAGTAAGCAATACCCCTTGCCCTATCTTTCTGTTTGCGCTCTTGCAAAGCGTGAGATAGAAGTGGGTATATTGTTCTTGTGTTGGCTGAATAAGTTGCTATTATGCAGAGGTGCAAAGATATTACAAAAAAACAAGTTGGGCGTATAGATATTAGGATTATTATATCAAAAATGGTATCAAAATTGCACTTGGAGGCGAGGAGAAGATAGGCGCTGGCCTGCCCTTCCATTTCTCACTCCCTTCGACTCGATGAACGGCAACAATGTTTAACTTTTGGGCTTCGTTTGTTTCACATTTTGCACCCAAATTTTTTCTGCCAAGGCTTGAAAAATTTTCGTCTTGCGCCTCTTGATTTTTCATCTTGCGCAGGGCGGAAACCTTGTTGTAGGGCAAAAAATAAGGATGGAACGCCCAATTGTGGCCGTTTCATCCGATGTGCTACTGCAAAGATAATGCTTTGCGAGGCTTTTTGCAAATGAAATGTTGCGAAGTCTAAAAGACGGAAGGCGGATTGTGCCAAAGGTTGCGCCATCGCCTGCTGACAATTATGCCGTCATCTGACAGCTATTGCACCACGGCCCATTCGCTCCGCTCCATTCCCTTTTTCCCATCCTCTGCAAGGAGCAAATAAAAACTCCCATGCAGAAGTGCACAGGAGTTAAAACTTTAATAGACTTGCCTATTTGACTTAGCCCAAGCTATTCACGTGGAGAGCTACGCCAGATTTGAGGTTGGCAGCCTTGTTCTTGTGAATAACGTTCTTTTTAGCGAGCTTGTCCAACATCTTCTGCACTTTCGGCAGAAGTTCAGCAGCAGCTGCTTGGTCAGTCGTAGCACGGAGCTTACGAACTGCATTACGCATAGTCTTAGCGTAATATCTGTTGTGCAGTCTGCGCTTCGCCGTCTGACGAATTCTCTTTACAGATGATTTGTGGTTTGCCATTATAATTCTTTGTTACTAAAAGTAGTCCCTAGGGGAGTCGAACCCCTCTTTAGAGAATGAAAATCTCTCGTCCTAACCGATAGACGAAGGGACCAAGGTTTTTATCAACGCTCCGTATTGTTTTTTGAGCCTTGTTGCGAGTGCAAAATTACAACAAGTTTCTGAAACAACCAAGCCTTTCTGTCTTTTTTCTTCATTTCTTGCGTTTTTTTTTAGTCGAAGGGGAAACATCAGGGGCTTTTTTCTAACTTCGTAGTGTGCTGAATGCCTAATAGCGGGGCGTTCACAATAGCGTTTCGATTTCTTATGCAGACCACTTCTCGTGCCATAGTTCTACACACGCTCCGTTACAACGACGACCATCTCATCGTGCATCTCTTCACGGAGAGGGAGGGGTTCGTGCCGATGCTGGTGCGAATTTCGCATGCAGCCAAGGCAGCGGTGCGCCATACGCTCTTTCAGCCTTTGGCGCTCTTGGAGGTGTCGTGGCATCATCGCCCCACCGCAGGTCTGCAACGCCCCAAGGCCGCCCGAACAGCAGTGATGTTCTCCGACCTTATATATAATGGACACAAACTCTCGGTAGCATTTTTCTTGGCAGAGTTTCTCGGAGCGGCCTTGCGCTTAGAACCTCCATCGGAAGTGTTGTTTTCCTATCTTGAACAGTCGATCCGTTGGTTGGACACTGCCGATAAGGGCTACTCCAACTTTCACCTCGTCTTCCTGTTGCGCTTGACACAATACTTGGGCTTCCTGCCACAAATAGAAGCCTATCGCCAAGGCGCATTTTTCGATATGTTGCATTGTCGCTTCACGCCGACGCGTCCCCCCACGCCCCACCTTGCTCCTGAAGAAGCGCAGTGGTTGCCAACCCTCTTGCGCATCAATTATGACAATATGCGCCATTTCCGACTAACGGGAGAGCAACGCAATCGTTTCTTGAACATTGTGAACGACTACTATCGCCTACACTTGACAGCCTTTCCGCAGTTGAAAAGTTTGGAGGTGTTGCGCGACATTTATCAGTAAAAGCATTTGTCGCTATGGAACTGCTACTCCATTACGTTTGGCAACAAGGGCTTTTTGACCAAACCACCCTTACGACCACAAGGGGAGAGTCCGTGGAAGTGGTGCGTCGTGGCATGTACAACCGCCATGCAGGCGCCGACTTCTTGGGAGCACACTTGCGCATCGGCGGTCAGCTATGGGTGGGCGATGTGGAGATGCACGAGAAAGCCAGCGATTGGGTGACGCATGGACATGGGAGCGACACACATTATAATAGTGTGGTGCTTCACGTGGTCGAATGTGCCGATGTGGCAGTGTGCACGCAGGCGGGAGCAATAGTGCCGCAGGTCGTGGTCGCTATCCCCAGCCATATACGCCGCAATTATGAAGCCTTGCTTTCCATGGCAAGCTATCCGCCATGTCACATGGTGCTCTCGCAGTTCGACACCCTAAGCCGACACCATTTTCTCACCACCCTTGCCGTTGAACGCATGGAGGAGAAAACAGCCCGTATCGGTCGCTATCTTTCACAAACCGAGGGCGACTGGGAGCGCACCCTCTTCGTGACGCTCGCCCGCGCCTTTGGCTTTGGGGTCAATGGTGAGGCGTTCGAAAAATGGGCATTGGCCATCGCCCCTTCCAACATCGGCAAACACCGAGACGACCCTGCGCTCATCGAAGCCTACTTTCTTGGCACGGCAGGTCTCTTGGACGAAACAGCCGTGTCGCCCAATTGTCGGGACGAAGCCTACCAGCGCTTGGCCCACGACTTCCGCTTCTTGACCGCCAAGTTCGGCCTCGTGCCGCTCGACCCGTCTATCTGGCGGTTTCTCCGCCTTCGCCCTCAAAACTTCCCCCATGTGCGCATCTCGCAACTCGTGCAGATGTATTGCAAGGGGCAACTCACAGTGGCCCGTCTCTTGTCGGCCAACACTCTTGAAGCGACCCAAACGCTTCTTTCCACCGCAGCCACGCCCTATTGGCAAAGCCACTACCGCTTCGGGCATCCCACCCAAACGACTGGCAAGGCACTCCAGCGCACTTCGCTCGACCGCTTGGTGATCAATGCCGTTGTGCCGTTCCTTTTTGCCTATGGACGTGCCCACGGCAAGGAGGAGCTCTGCGAGCGTGCCATGGCACTCCTTGAGGCACTCCGCCCCGAAAACGACCACATCGTGCGTAGTTGGCGAGCCGTGGGGCTTGTCCCTGAAAACGCAGCTGACACCCAAGCCCTCAACCATCTTTACACCAACTATTGCACCCTTCGGCGTTGTCTTGCCTGTCGCATCGGACGACGCTATATAGATATTATTCATTAAACTTTAACCCTTACAAAAAGCTATGTTTACTTTAGTACAAAAAGTACGCGACTATGAATGTGACCTCCAAGGCATCGTGAACAATGCCAACTACCAACACTATCTCGAACACGCCCGCCACGAATTTCTCCTCTCCCGTGGCGTGAACTTCAAAGCCCTGCATGAGCAAGGCACGGATGCCGTTGTGGCGCGCTTGACGATGGCTTTCAAGACTCCCTTGACCAGTGGCGACGAATACGAATGCACCGTAAGGGTGCGCAAGGAAGGCATCAAATACATTTTCCTGCAAGACATCTTCCGCCTTTCAGACCACAAACTCGTGGTGCGCGCCACTGTCGATACGGTGTGCCTTGTCAATGGCCGCCTTGCTGCCTCACCCGACTTGGACGAGACGTTTAAGGCCGACTTTGAGGCGGAATAAAGATCGCTGTTCTACTTTCCCGCACGCTTCACGAACGAAACCATGTCCCAGTTGCTCTACACGCTTGCCCTCTCTTGCTTGAAGGGCATCGGTCAAGCGCAAATCTTGACGCTCCTCCGCAGTGGCTCTTCGGCGGAAGCACTCTTTGCGGGACAGTTGCCGAGCGACCTCGTCCCCGATTTTGCACACCGCTTCCGCACCGCCCTTGCGACCTCTGGCACTTCAGCCCTTGACCGGGCGAAGACAGAGGTCGACTATTGCGCCCAACACGACATCCAAATCCTCCCATTCGCCTCGGCAGGCTACCCCATGTTGCTGGCAGAGTGTGCCGATGCCCCTTTGGTGCTTTTCTATAAAGGGACGGCTTCGCTCAATGTGGCCCATAGCCTTTCCGTTGTAGGCACACGCAAGATGACACCCATGGGAGGCGATTTGTGCCGTCACCTTTGTGGCGATTTGGCAAACCTTCGCCTTGCGCCCCTCATCGTGAGCGGTTTGGCCTATGGAGTAGACATCTGTGTCCATCGTGAGGCACTGGCCAACGGACTCCCTACGGTGGGCGTTTTGGCGCACGGATTGGGACAAACGGTTTACCCCTCCGCCCACCGACAGACAGCTTCGGAAATGATGGCTCAGGGCGGTTTGCTCTCCGAATACTTGCACGATGTGACACCGAAGCGGGAATTTTTCGTGCGCCGTAACCGCATCGTGGCTGGGATAAGCGCAGGGACGGTGGTTGTGGAGAGTGCTTCCAAAGGAGGTGCGCTCATCACGGCACGCTTGGCACAGGACTATAACCGTGCGGTCATGGCCTATCCCGGCCGCGTGTTCGATGCGTATAGCGCAGGGTGCAACGAACTGATCCGCCAGCAAGTGGCCACACTCGTGACCTCCGCCACAGACATCGCCGAAATCATGGGATGGCATGCCATCTCGCCCAGCGAGCCACCTCGCCAGCAGGAGTTGTTCCCACTCCTAACACCGGAAGAAGAAGCCGTTTGTGCCCATCTCGCCACCACCGATCAGGCCACAGCAAACGCCCTTGCCTTGGCTGTGAACCTGCCTGCCCATCAGCTCCTGCCCCTCCTCTTCGATATGGAACTTCGGGGACTGCTTCGCCATCTTCCCGGTGGCAACTATGGACTTGTGCGCTGAAAGCAAAGCTCTGCGCGCCGTGACGGATAAGCCGGCTCCGTCATAAAACGTCAGTGGAAATGTAGGACCGAGGCCGAACCTTTGTCCAGCTGGACGACCTCCTGCTGTAACATTTTCCTTTTCTGTATAGCGTTTGCACTCTCTGCTTTACATTCCTGAGCCTTAGGCAATGAACGGATAAAAATAGCATGTAAATAGTGTCTGTACATTGTGTCATTTACCACAACAAAGCACTAACTTTGCACACATAAACAAGGTGAGAAGAGCGCACGGTGTGGCACACCGAAAAGCTCCGATACTTTGCTTGGACACAACTTCAGCATACTTCACGCTTCACAAGCTTATTATGAGTGCAAACATTCCTCATACGGAGAAAAAACGAGTAGTCATCGTTGGCGGCGGCTTCGGTGGACTACAAGTGGCGCAACGCCTCAAGGGCTCCGACTATCAAGTCGTGCTCATCGATCGTAACAACTATCATCAATTTCCTCCGCTCATCTATCAGATTGCCTCTGCTGGTATTGAGCCAAGTTCCATTTCTTTCCCTTTCCGCAAGCTGTTCCAAAAGCAAAAGGACTTCTATTTCCGCATGGCCACCGTGCGCTCCATCTTCCCCGAACAGAAGATTGTGCAAACGTCCATCGGTAAAGTCAGCTACGACTA
>JALFTM010000172.1 GCA_022788345.1 Bacteroidales bacterium | reverse complement strand
CTATGCAAGACATTAACGCTCGGCCCATCCGCCTCACAAGTGTGCTATCCATGACCATCGATGGCGACACCCAACGCATCGAAGAGGCTTTCATTGGTACGCTCAAACAACACAACGCCACTTTTCTCCTTGCTTACGATGAGCCAGAGAACAAGGGACGTACCCTCGCCAAGGTTGCGCCAACTTCCTTGGTCATCAATCGCCAAGGCAACACCTCTACCATTTTGCGTTTCACTCTTGGACAGCGAGAACAAGCCCATTATCAGACGGCAGAAGGTCTCTTGAATTTAGGCACGGAGACTTCCCAGCTCCTCGTTGAGACGAACAGTAAGGGTGGAAAAGTGGTCGTTGACTACATTTTATACATTAACGGGCAACATGCCTCCAACAATCGTTTAACCCTCAATTGGACATTATGATACGAACTTACATTGCAGACAACGAACCTCGTTTCCTTGAAGAACTCTTCAGCTTGATTCGCATCCCAAGCGTGAGTAGCGACAGCAATCGCAAAAGCGACATGCTCCGCTGTGCCGAACGCTGGAAAGAACTCCTCCTCTCCGCTGGCGTTGACCGCGCGGAAATAATGCCTTCAGCAGGCCATCCCTTGGTTTATGCCGAGAAGATTATCGATCCGCAGGCCAAGACTGTGCTCATTTATGGCCACTATGATGTGATGCCAGCAGAGCCACTTGAACTGTGGAAAAGCGCCCCCTTTGAACCCGAAGTGCGTGACGGGCATATCTTTGCCCGCGGTGCTGACGACGACAAAGGACAATCGTTCATCCAAGCCAAGGCCTTTGAGTTTCTCGTGCGCCACAATCTCCTCCGCCACAACGTGAAGTTCATCCTCGAAGGCGAAGAAGAGATAGGGTCGCCCTCCTTGGAAAGCTTTTTAGAGGCAAACAAATCCCTCCTACAAAGCGACATCATTTTGGTGAGCGACACCAGTATGCTTAGCAAAGACCTTCCCTCCCTCACCACGGGATTGCGTGGTATCGCCTATTGGGAGGTGGAAGTAACAGGCCCTAACCACGACCTCCACAGCGGTCACTTCGGTGGCGCAGTGGCCAACCCCATTATTGTGCTCTCGGAGATGTTGGCCAAAATGATTGATGAACGTGGTCGTGTCACCATTCCCGGCTTCTACGATGATGTAGAGGAGCTTTCGCCCGAAGAGCGTGCCATGATTGCAAGCATTCCTTTCGATGAAGATGCCTACCGCAAGGCGTTGGACGTGGAAGAACTCCGAGGCGAAGAAGGCTACTCCACTATTGAGCGCAACAGTTGCCGTCCCGCCTTCGACGTTTGTGGCATTTGGGGTGGCTATACGGGCGAAGGAGCCAAGACGGTGCTTCCCTCCAAAGCATTCGCCAAAGTGAGCACCCGCTTAGTACCGCATCAAGATTACAACAAAATTGCTCAACAATTCTGCGACTATTTCCAGTCGCTTGCACCCAAGAGTGTGAAGGTGGAAGTGCGCTTTCTCCATGGCGGTCACGGCTATGTATGCCCCATCGATCTGCCAGCCTATCGTGCGGCAGAGCGTGGATTTGAAAAAGCCTTTGGCCGTCGTCCATTGGCAGTGCGCCGTGGCGGTAGCATCCCCATCATTGCCGACTTCGAGCGCGTACTTGGACAAAAGACCATTCTCATGGGCTTCGGACTGGAGAGCAACGCCATCCACTCGCCCAACGAGAACATGCCACTCGATCTCTTCCGAAAAGGTATCGAAGCCGTGGCAGAATTTCACATTGCCTTTGATGAATTGGTTAAATAGGGCGTGTATAAAACAACAAAAACTCCCCAGTGCGAAAGGTTTCGCACTGGGGAGTTTTTTTATTGCCCTTCAATAAAATCTCACAGACCAGCAAATTTAGTCTCGTGGCAAGGCACTTTTCCACAAGTCTACATCACCTGTTGTAATACTTCAAAGAGGCCTTCGCTCGTCATGTCCAATCTTATGGGTGTCACAGCGATATATCCCTCTTTCAAGGCATTGGTGTCCATGGAAGCATCCTCAGGATGCAAGTCTTGAGCCTCGCCCGTGAGCCAGTAGTAATAACCACCACCGGGACGTTTGCGCCGTGCAAACTCGTTCGTCCATCGGCTATGCCCCATCCTGCATATTTTCGTACCCAAAAAACGATTTGTCTTGGGGAAATTGACGTTCAAACAAGTGTAGGGAGGCAATCCCACAGCAATGGTTTTGAACACAAAATCAATGAGATGATCGCGCAGAGGTGTGAAGTCGGCTTTCTCACTATGGTCGCACAAAGAAAAACCGATGGCAGGGAAGCCTTGCAGTGCCCCTTCTATGACAGCTCCCATAGTTCCACTATAATGTACGTTGATGCCAGCATTGTCGCCATGATTGATACCCGAAACCACAAGTTCGGGGCGACGATTGCCCAAGAGTTGCGAGAATGCCATTTTTATGCAGTCTACGGGTGTGCCACTACAACTATACTCGGTCAGTCCCGGCTCGTCTCTCAGCAAACGCACTGTCACAGGGTTCGTGATGGTGATAGACATGCCTCCTCCCGAACGTGGCGAGTCGGGAGCTACGACAAAAAGGTCGGCCACGGGACGAAGTGTTTCTATGAGATAGCGTAGACCCGGAGCGTGGATACCATCGTCGTTGGAGAGAAGAAAAAGCGGTTTCTTGAGCTCTTGCATTTCGGGGAAAAGCAGTTGTTGCATTGCGTTAGGGGTTTTCTTTGCAGGTAGTTCTTTGCATACCATTTGGCACAGAGGTGTATGGCACACGGCAGCAACAAATAAGGTGAACTACAATAATTGACATTCAAAAATACAAAAAAAATGCTACGCCCCCAACCCTATCATGCGTTTTTACGCACCATAATCATTCAGAACAAGGCAATTGTTATAGCCCATCCTACAGCTTCAGTTTTCTATCGCCGTAACAAACGATTTCTCCCTACGCTTCCTGCGTTTTCTTCTTGCGCTTGCAGAAATTCCGAGAGGCGCAAGAAAAATCGCCAAGTTAC
>JALFTM010000171.1 GCA_022788345.1 Bacteroidales bacterium | reverse complement strand
CTTGAAATACGGCCTAGAGAACAGCCTTGTTGATGAAGCCGAACAACTTCTTCGAAGTGTGCTTTCTGCTTTTTCGTGTGTAAATGGTACATAACTTATCACTGAAGAGAGAGTCAACTTTTTTCAGGATAAGACAAACGCCAGTTGTTCTGACAAGGTGCTAATGCTGAAAAATAGCCTCAAGGCAACACAAAGAACATCCGCTACAAAGGAGCGTCCCGATTTCGAGAAGCTTTAGCCTTTGGCAATGAATAAGGGAGCTATCTTGTATTGCAACCGCATACTAAATCGCAGCCAAGATGGTATCAACGAGTTGGTCGTAAGTATAGTGTTCCATAAAGTGGCGATACACCTTTTCGGCAATCGTATAGCGTTCCTCAGGGTGGGCCAAATAGTGTTTAATCTTTTCTATACCTTCGTCTATGGTGCGAAAGGATACCAACTCAGGATCGATGGGCAAAAGGTCGTGGAGAATGGGACGATAGTCGGAAAGTTGAAAAGCCCCAGAACCATTGACTTCAAAAAAGCGATTATTGACTCCCTCTATCTCAGCATAATGCATCTGATTGAAGACAACCTTCGACCCATAGAGTAAGCGACTTTTGCGTTCGCCTGTAATGTATTCCCGTTGATAGGCGGTGTCCAAACGATGGTCGAAGAAACGGTGTGGACGAGTGCCATAAACCTTCAGTTCTATGCCTGCATCAAGCACAGCACCCAGCATCTGCGAACGATAAGGGTAAATTGTGCCGTAAGTCATGACATCCGTTTTGACCAGACGTTCAGCATCGGCTTTCGACATCGTGGGACGTGGATGCAAACGCGGACTAAAAGCCTCATTGTAGAGCCGTACATTCAAGCGCATATTATTCTGCATAAATCGCTGGATGTAGGGATCTTTTGTAAACCATACGTCATAGGGAGATGCGAACACTTGTTGCAGTTCAAAAGTGGTGAGCGCATCGGGATTGAGCTGTACAACAGGACAACGCAAATGGCCTTTGACCATCGCCACAAAAGTGGGATGAATGAAGCGATAGGTGCAAATGACCAAGTCGGGACACTGCTCAATGACTTCTTTCGCTTGCCCTATGAAAAGATGCTCATCGTATCTATTGACGAAACGTCGCAAAAGAGTGTCGAGCTGGATGCCATATTTGTTCTGCACCCATTTGCGAGACATAATATCGAAGATACGAACGTCATGTCCCTTGTGTGAAAAAGCTTCTGCAAGGTTGCTTTCCAATGAATCCGTAGCTTGCGAACCGATGATGGCGACTTTCATATTTAATACATTGTTACAGTGAATGATAGAGGGCTAAGTATTGGGAAGCTATATGAGGTGCCGCAAAACGCTTGACATTCTCAAAACCTTTAGCAACAAGTTCCTCGCGATAACTTTCGTTTTGAATGATGCGCAGGAAACCTTGGCGAATGCTTTCAACACTTTGAGGATTGACATAACAAGCTGTATCGGCAGCCACTTCAGTGAGCGGGGCTATTTCAGAGGTCAGAATAGGACGTCCAACGGCTTGCCCCTCAATGATAGGCATCCCAAATCCCTCAAAAAGGGAAGGAAAGGAAACAAGGTCGCAACACTCATATTGTGCTTTCATCTCCTTATCGGAGAGGCCTATGGGATTTTCATACACTATCTGTGCGTGTTGTAGTGCCATGTGTTGCTCTTCTGTCAAAGGCCCAACAACGACAAAGGTGCAAGGAATGCCCTTTAATGCCTCTATCGTACGATCCACATTTTTATTCCAATTCGTTCCGATGTGTAAGATGCGTGGTTGCTCTGCATTGAAAGCCTTGAAAGAGGGTTGGAAAATGGGATCGACGGGATTGTAAATGACTTCTACTTTCTTAGAGTCGAGATTGCAGGCTTCGAGCAACTCTCTGCGCGTGTTTTCGCTGATACAAACTATTTTATCAGCCAATGGCAACGACCACGAAAGCCAAATTTTGCGACGCAACCAACGCCAAAAAGGCGACCCGCCAAGATGCAATGTAATAAGGTCGTGCACCGTAACAACTCTATGGGCAAAAGGCAGTGCAAAAAGGAGGTAATGAACATCGCCCGTAATGTGACAAATGTCGCCCCGTCGGTGGTGTCGGAAAGCCCACCACATATTTCGTAACAAAGCCACAGGAGAAGCAGTTTTTGCAGGTGCTTCGTGAGCAGAAAACTTCTCACAATTGGTTCGCAAGAGAGGAATCAAAGGAGCAAAGACCCGATGAATGCTAAATCCCATGGCGATATTTCGACACAGAAGGCGCACACTACTCAAGTTGGTGGACGTCGTATTTGACATAATTGGCGTTAATGAATAATCCTTTATAAGGGGTAAAGAAGTCTTTCCCCTCTCCGTAGTTCAAAATTCCCTTCTGAATGCTGATGAAAGTATAAGCGCCGAAAAGGAATATCAAGATAATCTTGTCGCGCAACGGCTTAAAGACAGTCAGCAGATAAGGAAGGATGAATATCTCGGCGATATTAAAGTAGATGAGCATGCGCGACACAACGGATTGAAGCATTGTGCCACTACATACTATATATACCAAGATAGAGACAAAATAGACATTAAAGAAGAATGTATAGCTGCGCGTTTTCCCCTCGATAGCTTTGTCATAATACATTAACAGCACTATCCAAATGAGTTTGCGCGAGAGAGAGACAACAAATGAAATGGGAGAAATTTCTTTCACTACTTCCATATAGCCGCCTGTGCGGTTAGCATCCAACATCAATAGAGATAATGCAGGAGCAAAGGTGTTCACGATACCAGAGAATGCAATACCGATTGCTCCGATGAGCAAGATGATGAGAAACACGCTGTTATAGCGACGCATCAAAAGGGGCATCACGAGGCAGCAGGCCACAGATTTGTGGAAAAGCATGGCAAAGAGCACCAAGGCTACAAACACCCACGCTTGCTTTCTCACTAAAAAAACAAAGCCCAGCATGGCTATTGCCATGGCCAAGAATTGTCGGTTCATTCCCAAGAATGGCAAAGTGACCATATAGAGCAACAAGATGCTCAAAAATGGGGCATTCGAGAGTTTGAATATGATATAGAAAATACAGCTATAAAAGATGAAAGCGTGCACGAGAAGATAGGCCGTGTAATCGTCCGATAGGAACCGGACACTTTGCATCAGGTAAAAGTAACCCGGCTCAAAGTACACGTCGCCAGCGCGCATCGTGTCAATGTCGTTGTAAAAGTTCAGATAGGCCATCCAGTCGCTTCCCGTCTCCCAGCGAAGCCCATCGTGCACTATCAGGAAAGAGAAAGCAATGAATGCAAACACAAACTTGTACTTCTGGATGAGCTTTGGATTGGCTGTTTCCAGAAGTGCAAAGAAGGTGAATAGGAGAACTGTAAATAGATACATTACTCTGAAACAGAGGGGGTGCTTTCTGCTGTGTCTTGACTGAGTGAGATTTTACTTTTCTTATCCTTCTGTCTGATTTCACTCACAGTGGCGTAAATCGTGGTGCAGAAGAAAGCAAGCATCAACCATATAGCAATGATTACACCGCGCTTAGGGCCAACTTTGAGAACAGGAATTTGCGCAGGTTGTATCTGCGTGAAAGCAGGTGTATTCTCTTGTACTTTAGCTTTGGCCACTTGTATCTGTTGTGTCAATTGATTGTACATATTGTAGCGCAACTGCATCTCGTTTTCCAACTCGTCCCGCTTCGTTATCAAAGACTCTAACAAAAGGTCTGAGTTAGCATCTGCATATTGGCTATAAGCTTTCTGCGAAGCTTCGTAATCTTTCTTCGCTTGCACGTACAGCTTTTCTGTATAGGCCAAATCAGCACGTGCCTTTTTCGTGCGGTAATTGGTTACGTATTCTTGAAGACGATGTTGCACGGAATCGGCCACAATGGCGGCCACCAAGGGATCTTGTGTGGTCACAGACACTGTAATGATGCTCGTTTTGCGATCTACCGAACAATGCACCATACCGCGAATGGCTTGCGCAATAAACTCTTCATCCATCGTGAAGTGCAAGGGGTCTGTTTGACGCTCCTTTGCTGGCTTTGGTGTTGGCTTGGATTTGAATAGACTTACAACACCTCCCATCGCTTTATTCCACCATGGGATTTCTTGATGCTTCTGCAAATAGTCGTAAAGAGAGATATTTTTTAGTTGTCCGTCCTTTGTTGAGACAGGAATGTCAAAAAGTTCCCCAATGAATGGTGATGAACTGACAATGTCTGGATAAAGTTCGGGATAAATGGCATCCACAGAAGCCCCCGAAGCTGTCCCTATCTGCACACCTACCATGGAGGCAAGGTCGCTCAAGTTGCTCGAAAGTCCACTGGCGGCTGAAACCTCAGGCGCAAGTATGGCTTTGCTCTCGTAGGTCTTAGGCACTCCGAAAGCTACGGCAAGCCCAACAACAAAGCCAAGGCTCAACGTGATGGCAAACAAATCTCTACGCTTCCACAAAGCTTGAAAGACCACAGAGAGATCTATGCCTGCTTCTTTTCCTTGCAATTCTTTTTCTTCTACCATCATATATTCTGCAATGGGATAGGCTTTTACTTAACGATATTGGCGATGGTCACAATCATTGTAGCGACGGTGGCCACAGATGTACCTATTGACAACCATTGTGCCAGGTTCATACCTGTGCGAGGTGGTTTGGCTGGAATAATAATCTCACTTCCCGGACGAATTTCTGTATTCCTTTTGAGTTTGCGTGCCGTACCATTCATATACACAATATAGGCTTTGCTCTTCTTGGCGTTAGGGCTATAGCCACCCGCATTCTTGATGTACCATTTCATGTTCTTACCCTCTGTATAGGGAATAGTTGAAGGCATCATCACATCACCACTCACGCGTACCGTACTATTGTATTCTGGCACTACTACCACATCTCCCTCACGCAAAATCACGTCCGCATCTGAACCGGGATTTCTCAAAGCTTCTTCCAAGTTGATGCCTACATAATAGATGTCGGAGATTTCAAGTTTGCGGTTGTCGATAGAGTCCTTTGCACCCATCTGAGAACGAGACAATCGCAATGTGTTTTCATAGCGAACCCGCTCATTCTCTGTCAGACGGCGTTCCAAGCGAGCACCACGCACATAAGCGACATTAGTGACCCCACCTGCATGCTTAATGAGATCGCTCAAGCGTTCATTCTTCTTCGACAGCGTGTAAGTCCCTGCAAACATCACATGCCCACGCACTTCTACATTCTGCTGTTCCGAGAAGCCCGGACTACGGCGCACATACACCTCATCGTAAGGTTGGAGTGTGAAACCTTGCACACCATCGACGACAAATCCGTCTTTGAGCGAGAAGGTGAACACTTGTGAGATGAGGCTATCGGTCGTGTAAGCATACGGATTGCTCATACGACGTGCTACGTCTACTTTTACGACAGAAGCGGCATCTTTCAAGCCTCCAGCCTGCAATACGAGTTGCTCCAACGTGGTGTTTTCTGCATATTTATAGACGCCCGGAGAGAATACTTCTCCGTGAATAGTCAATGTGCGTTCCGTCATCATCTCTTGTTTTGTTGGGATGAAGAGCACATCGTCTTTTCTCAATAGGACATCGGCAACTCTGCCATTCATGATGCCATCGACATCAACGGATACCGCTTCCAATGTGCGGTCTTCACGCATACGATGGAGCACAGCGTGTGCCGTGAAAGCATCTTCGCGCAGACCTTCAGCCGCACGTATCAGTTCGCGTACGCTATTGATTTGTCCGCCAACCTCGTAGAAGCCTGGACGGAACACAGCCCCACGCACCTCTATGCGGTTTTCAAAACGAGGGAGCACAGAGTCTACGCTCACAGAATCGGCATCTGCGAGTTGCATAGCGTTCATTTCAAATTCTCCCACGGTGTGTATGGAGTATTCTCGCCCCGTTTTACGCACCAAGCGAACGCTTTTGCGATAAGCATCGCCTGTGAAGCCGCCAGCGTAGCGTACGAGCGTACCGACGCTCTCACGAGACTTCATTTCATAATACATGGGGCGTTTCACCTTACCCGTAATGGCCACTAAACACTCGTAAGGATCAACCATCACGACATCGTTGTCGGCCAAGCGCACATTACCAGTAAGTTTGCCATTGAGCATATAGTCGTAGAGGTCCACGGTAGTAACCAATCGACCGCCACGATAAACCTTGATATTACGCAACGTTCCTAACTCATCCGTGCCACCAGCCATATAAAGGGCGTGGAACACAGTAGCGAAAGCTGAAAGTGTGTATGAACCGGGGGCTTTGACGTTACCCATCACTTGCACCATGATGGTGCGTGTTTGTCCTACAGTCAGTTTAATGTTGGAACTTGAATAGCGAGCGCCGAGCTGTGAGCGTAAGCGGGCGTTAGCTTCCGAAACAGTGAGACCACTCACTTGCACAGGTCCAAAGCCTTCGATAGTCACAAAGCCATCGGGTGAAACACTGCTTTGTATGGTCTTCTGCGATGCGCCATAAATATCAATGAACACAGCATCACCGGGTCCTAAGCGGTAGTTAGCAGGCGTTGCAAGGTTCATGTTGGGCTCAAACGATAGGTTCTTATTGTTGAAAATGTCACGTCCAAAAACACGAGGGCCTTTCTGCTGAGTCTGTTCTGTGGAATCAGGGAAAAAGACAGACATTTCACGGCGCATGGAAGCGTAAGTATTGCTCTCGCCATCCTGTTCTTCAGACGCGTTTTTTTTGATTGGGCGCACTTGTTGCGAGGTGCTCTCCTTCTCTACTTTGGGGTCACCATTGTTCTTTCGGCTACGATCGTCACCATTGCCTGTTGTGGCCTTTCCCATCGTACCGCCCTGCATCTCTTTCTCATATTTGCGACGCACACGCTGAATTTGCTCTACGGTCACACCGCGTTTCATCAGTTCAGGAATTACCTTTGCAGGGTCAGCACCAGCTTTCTGTTGCTTGAGGAGATAAGTTTTCACTTGTTCGTCACTCATCGACTGCGCCGAGATACTTTGCACACCGATCACAAGAAAGAGTGCGAGCACAAAGAGGCGTCCGCATCGTAAGAAGTGCCACAAGGGCAAGAGTTTGCTTGTATTCATTCTTAAGCGTATTTTTGACTATAGGTCTCTTGTCTTGAAACGTAAGGGGAGTTGTTTTATTGCAAAAGTAGTCATTTTTTCTCAACAATCTTCCACCAATTTGGGATATTATCAGCCCTCAAGGGGTTTTCAAATCATGCAAACGAACGCCCCGCCTGCTATGCAGTGGGGCGTTCGTCTTATTTTGCTTTCAATAAGGAATTTACTTCACAGCTTCCTTCAACTCAGCACCAGCCTTGAACTTAGGCGATTTGTGAGCTGCGATAGTGATCTTTTGCTTTGTAGAAGGGTTCATGCCTTGACGTTCTGGGATTTCAGCAACTTGGAATGTACCAAAACCAACAAGAGCTACCTTATCACCAGCCTTGAGTGCTTCAGTGATAGCTTCAACTGTGGCATCGAGTGCCTTCTTAGCATCTACTTGAGTGAGACCACCCTTTTCAGCAATGGCCTTAACGAGTTCTGATTTGTTCATAATTGAGTATCTTAATAATGTTTATAATACTTCGTCTGCGTAGAGAGAATGCAAGGGAGGCTTATAAAGATAGTGCACAATTCTAAAGCCACTCATTTCGTGCACTTCCCTCTTGCATTTTAGGCTCATAGCCTTTTATCTTTGGCAAATATAGGGCAAGATATAGATTGGACCAAGAAAAAATTGCTTTTTTTTTCATAACTGGATAAATTTAGTAGGTTCCATGAACTTTTCACCGGGTTTCATGCGCTTGTTAGCCACTTTTTGAGCCATTTTCGCTGTACGGTTTGAGATATTAAACCTTGGAACAAATCAGGCCATAAAGATAGATAAAAGGACCAACACTATTGACAGCCAGCGGTAGTGTCCTCAAAAGTGTGTAAGCTCGTATTCTTCTCTATTTGAGGCATGAGTATTGATACTGTTGATTATTTTACTTTTTTGTTGTCATCGCTTAGCGCTTCTTCCTCCAACCACTCGCCTATATATGGTAGCTTCTTAGAGTAAGTTGTTTCAGTCTTGCTACGAGCGACCTCTCCGAGCAGGAAAAGCACTGCTTGTGGTGATGGCATGGCCCCTCGCATCTTCAAGACACGCTTATAATCCCTATTCAACCGCTCTATCCAATTGGTGGTGTATATCATTCTCTGTACCTGAGGCGGGAATTGCAAGTAGGTGAAATGGGCGATGTTGCGCTCGTGCTTAAACTTACTAAATCTTGGATATGCCTTGCTCCATTTCTCCACAAAGTTACAGAATAGTTGGTATTGTTGCATCACGGATATTCCTTTCTGCTCCATTGGGAATATCTCCTTGAGTTCCTCCATGAGCACTCCTCGCTTCTTATGAGGCACTAACGCAGCCATATTCCGCTTGAGATGTGTCACGCATAATTGATGCTTTGCCATAGGGAAAGACTCTGCTACGGCATTCTCTATTCCTGTAAGAGCGTCTGAGACAATAAGGTCTATCTTGCTAACGCCTCGCTCGTGCAAGGCAAGAAGCTCCTGTTTCCAGTTGATAGCCCCTTCGGTGGGGTGATTAACAATGCCCAAGACCTCACGCCTGCCATCGGGCAAGAGTCCAAGGAGGGTATAATAAGCCTCTCGGCGCACGCTATCCCCTCGCCGAGTGGGGCTAAAGGTTGCATCAATAAATACTGCCAAATATCGATTAGCGAGTTCCCGATTGAGCCAAGCCTCGACCTCTTCGGCACAAGCCCTTGAGAGGTAGCTCACCTGCTGTTTGCTGTAATGTTTGCCGTAGAGTTCCTCGGCTACTTCGCCTATCTGCTCCGTGGTCAAGCCCTTGCTATAAAGACTTGTGAAAAGGCGGGCACGCTCCTCATCTTCTCGCTTAATCACTGCTAAGAGTACGGGGTAGAAACTCCCTTGGCGAGTGCGAGGCACTTTGAGATGAAACTCATAATGCCCATAGCAGAAGCGACGGGGGCGAAAGCCATTGCCACTATCTGCAGATTCATCAAGAAACATTCTCCTTTCGTGGTGCATCAAGCTATTGAGGATTATCTCGATAAGCTGATTAAAACCATCAGAGTTACTTGTGGCTTTGAGGATAAATTCCGAAATTTGTTCATGTGTAAGTTCCATTATTCTGTCTGCTTTTTAGTTCGCACCTCTAAGATACGAATTTTGGAGGTGAAAACTAAAAAGAAGACAGCCCAATGACCATGTAGTCATTGGGCTGTCTTCTTTTTAGTTTTCACCTCCAAGATACGGATTTTGGAGCTTATACACTTTTGAGGGACACTACCCACTACCGCTTACATACTTTTGAGGGTCCTACCACCGATTATTCTTCAGTATGCAATCTAACTTCTCTATGATTCTGTCCGCTCGTCTGTCAATAAACGGTTCGCAAAAATCAAGGAACTCTATTGCTGCTTTCAGATATGTCTCACGAGTGATGCCTGGCTCCCAACTGAACAATCCTTGAAACACCTGCTTGGGTTTTCCAGCTTCATCAAGGAAGTCATCAAGCATCATTCCGTATGCGATATTTTTGAAGTTCTGCTCCGTGCGGAATCCTGCTATCTCTTTTTTCTTTAGATCAACCGCATCAAGCATCTTCATGTTACACCTCTTCTCACCAGCCATCATTTTATGGAACTCGCGCAGGAACACGTCCATGTAGCCGCGTCCCATCGGCTTGGTGTCGCGCATCTGACGAAGGCCAAAAGGCAAAACAATGATATTACCTATGGTGTGTACTTTCTTTCCAAAGCGTATCACACGCCCTCTTAGTTCACTTGGCACATCGTATGTTTCAAGGGCTTTGTAATAGTCCTCGAAATGGATACCGAAGATAGTGTTCGTGATGTTGATGGAGTCTGCCTTGTATTTATGCTTGTCCATACTTTCATAAGTAAGACCAGGCCATGCATCAGCGAAAGCAAGTGTGACCACTGCTTTTATCAACATACTTTCAAGTCCCCAAACGGTAATGTCTCTTTCGTCACCAAACTCTCGGTCATCCTTCAGACTATCAAAGTCGAAGTCTTTCAACTTTTTGATGTCGCCATTGAGACGCTGGCCAACAAATTTTCTGAGTAAGTCAATGGCATACTTGTCGCACTGCTTTTCAACGGTCTCCTTTGCCAGTTTCTTCTCCCTTTGGTCTCTACGCTCAAACTCGGATGGCTGCGCAAGGTCTGTCTTACGATATTCACAACATCCTTTGAGATAGCGCTCTCGGAACCTCTTGATGAACAGTCGCCCACATCCCTCTCCATGTCCCTGAATACCATTGGCGTAGATGCATCCGTCGCAAATGCTGTCCTTTATACCACGATATGGGAAATTGTCTTCTTCCCTGATGAATCCTTCGAGGTCTGTATCTTCAGAGAGCTTGTGTATCATATTGCTCAGATGGCCTATCTCACCCTCTATTGGTTCTTCCATCGGAGCAAGCTGCACAGGATAGAACTCGTCATCAAGACCGATGGGGTGCTCCATTCGAGCGCACCAATCAGCATCAAGTGAACGCGGATGTACCTCCATCTTCATTTTCTCGTCAAGACTCTTTCTTGCTATATCAACGAGTGTTGTTTCCTGACTAGTCGCCTCATTCACAAAGTTCATGGCAGTCTCATCGTGACCGATGATATAGGCAGCTGCGGCTGGGATATGCAGTAGGAATACTTGCGTCACACCATTGCACTCATAGATATCCATCACTTTGAAATAGCTATTGAAATGCAGTGTGCACAGATTCCATTTCTTCACATTGGGATTCTGCGCCACCATTTCATCTATCTCGCACAGCATAGCAACATGCGCGCTGGCGATAAGGAAACGTGTCTTGTGAATTGGCTTTTGTAGCTTGGTGGTTACATCAACGAAGAAGCCAGCACGCAAGATATCGCCCACATGATAAGTGGTCTCAATAATCACCGGCGCATTGGTGTCACGATAGAAGAATTGCAGCCCTGGCAGCGTCCAGTTGGTGAACTTCTCAAAGAAATCCTTGAAGTCGATATGTGCTTTCTGCGGTAGATGACTCCGTGCAGGGTCATATATTCCACCGTCAAGGGTCAGAAGATATGGTGTAGTACCTAACTCGGCATAGATGGCTTCTTTATCCTCAAACCACCGGACACGTTCAAATATCATCGGGAAGATAATGTCGCCATTGACGTGTGCCACACCCTGAATATACCTTGTCTTGGGATTGGGCTTTGACTTGCGTAGGGTGTTGCCAAAGATAAAAAAGCCCTTACAAACCTTGAACACATTGTTGTACCAGTCCTTTAGTACAATGCTGCCATCAGGGCGCATAATGTTCTTCTTCGTGCCTTGCTCCACCTTGAAATAGCCCTCACCCCAATCCTCAACGTATGAGTAGTTAAACTCTCCCACATGATTACCCTGATGGTCTATCAAGCCCCATTTGCCATTTTGATAGGCTCTGGCTACGCCATTACGGAAAGGATAAATACTGCGATACTGCTTGCTTACAGGTATCACCACATTGCCGTCTCTGTCAATGATGGTTGACCAGTAGTTGTCTTCACCATCCATGCAGGGCATATATAAGCCTTCACCCATCGGCTGGATATACTTGTAGAGGAAGTCAATCCACACGTGGCCTTGTAGGTCAATGATACCACATCGACCATTCTTGGCAGCGGTTAACTCACCATCGTAGATTTCAGACAAATAGTTGAAGCCTTTCTCTTGGCTAATGAGTGTGTTGCCCTTTCCGTCAAGCAACTCATAGACATGGCTCACGTCAGCGTATTCCACAACCATTTCATCTGACGGATGAACCAGTACTCCTGCTTTGTAATAGTCTTCACCTATATATATAATATGGTCATAACCTATAGCTGTAAGGAGTTTTCCTTCGACATCTGCAAGCCAGCATTTCCCGTTTTTCTTGACGATGCAGGTCTCGCCACGCAACTCGCTTATGTCCGTGAAACCGAGCGCAGAAGAGATTACTACGTTGTCATCGTAGTCTTTCACACCCACGAAGCCGTGCTCCCAGAATGTCAGCCAACCATTATGTTTTTTCTCTTCACTCATGCTTCGTTGATTTTAAGTTTCAGGGCTATCCATCCTTCATCGATATTCTCGCACCTGTTCACCTTCATGCGAGGGTCTATCTCACAGGCTTTGCACTGCTCGTAATACCTATCCAATGAGTATCGGGCAGAGAGCGTATCGTCATTCTCATCGTGGTAGAGGAAGGATATTGAACCATATTCCGACAGTTCTTTGTCTGCATAATCCACATCGCCAAAATATAGTTCCACGTCCTTTTCTGCCATTTCTGGATGAAGCACATGCTTTATCATATACTTCATCCGCTCAATGGCAACATCGTTGAGTCCTTTCTCCAAGATGAGTATTTTCTCTTTCAGTCGCCAGAGTCCTGTCACATGACGATAAGTGTAGTCGGCGGTGGCTGGCATATCAGGAATTTCAACGGGTTCGTAGGTAAAATCGTCTGGCTTGAAGAAATCGAAGAAAAGCATGAAACGGTGTTTCATGTCGTGGTACAGCGTCCCGTATGGCACACCAGTCTGGTGGCCACACTCCGGGCAGGTATAGATGAACGCCTCGTCGCTGAATACTTTCTTTCTCAATTTAGGATCGAGGTCAACATTCATCGACTCCCAAAGGTCAAACTTGCCTTTGGTCTTGCAATTGGGGCATATGATAGTT
>JALFTM010000170.1 GCA_022788345.1 Bacteroidales bacterium | reverse complement strand
GCCGTGTGGTGTTTTTCTACTGCGAAGCAAAACAAAACTATCTTATATACTTTCCGTTTCGAAAAAAGTCTGTACCTTTGCAAAGTCTTTACTACCCAAAATGAAAGCGAGTTTCCTCAAATAGTTTTCATTGAGACATTTCGCTCTCTCGTCATACCACAGAAGTATGGCTCTTTTGCCTTGTTCAGCGAAGAGCAACTCCTACTGGATGAACTTACAAATGGAAAGCGGACATACAACCATCATTTTTCCCTTTCCACAAGTGTGGGCATTCTTTTCTTTTTCTCGACTTATATATCATACATATCCATATAATATCTCTCGATTATGAAATCCGTAGAAGGTAAATTGGGCGTCATGTGCGTCGGCTTAGGTGCAGTGACGACAACCTTTATTACAGGTACTTTGATGTACCGTAAGGGCCTCGGCCTCCCCGGTGGTTCTGTGACGCAAATGGCAAAAATCCGCGTTGGGCGCGGTGAAGCCAAGCAGTACAAGAAGATGGGGGAAATTGTTGCACTGACGGATGTCAAAGACATGGTGTTCGGCGCATGGGATCTCTTCCCTGCCAATGGCTACGAAGCGGCTGTCAATGCCGATGTGCTCAAGGCCAAAGACATCAACCCTGTCCGTGAAGAATTGGAAGCCATTCTCCCTATCCCCGCAGCGTTCGACCCAGCTTTCGTTTCTCGTCTTGAAGGCCAAGGCAACAACATCAAACAAGGCAATCGTCGCCAGCTTGCCGACCAGCTCCGTGAAGACATCCGTGAGTTCAAGGCTAAGAACAACTGCGACCGCGTAGTAGTGCTTTGGGTAGCTTCTACAGAGAAATACATCGAATACAACGAAGCCGTACACGGCAACTTGGCAGCCTTTGAAGCCGCCATCGATGCCAACGACTGCGAGCATGTCAGCCCCTCTATGCTCTATGCCTATGCAGCCATGAAGGAAGGTGCTCCTTTCGTAATGGGTGCTCCCAACTTGTGCATCGACATGCCTGCTATGTGGGAGTTGGCCAACGAAGCCGGCGTGCCCATTGCGGGCAAGGACTTCAAGACGGGTCAAACGTTAATGAAGACAGTGCTTGCCCCCATGTTGCGCACCCGCGCTTTGGGCTTGCAAGGCTGGTTCTCCACCAACATCCTCGGCAACCGCGACGGCGAAGTGCTCGATGCTCCTGAAAACTTCAAGACCAAGGAGGTGAGCAAACTCGGCGTGATCGACAACATCCTTAGCCCTGAAGACCAGCCAGAACTCTATGGCGACGTTTTCCACAAGGTACGCATCAACTACTATCCTCCCCGTGGCGACAACAAAGAGGGTTGGGACAACCTCGACATCTTTGGCTGGATGGGCAAGGACTATGGTATGCAAATCAAAGTCGACTTCCTCTGTCGCGACTCCATCCTCGCTGCTCCTCTCTGCCTCGACCTCGTTGTCTGTGCCGACCTTGCGCTCCGCAATGGTCTCAAGGGCATTCAGAGCTGGATGAGCTTCTTCTTGAAGAGCCCTATGTACGATTTCACCAAGGGCGAAGAACCTGTTCACGACCTCTTCCAGCAATATATCATGCTGAAGAACCAAGTGCGTGTACTCGGTGGCTATGAGGCCGACGAAGAGCTCGACTAAGTCGTAAATGTTTCTATCGCTACCTTTCAGCCCCATCCATATCGATAGAACATTTATCCTTCCAAAGGATATGAGTAGGGACACACGGCTCGTGCGTCCCTACTACATATCTTGTTATGAAGTATGGCATAGGGGCTTTTTATTAGTTATGAAAAGACTATTCCTTTGCAGTTTGCTCGCCTTGATGGCCACGCTATCTGCAATCGCACAGAACTTGACAGGCGTCGTGATGGACGCTGAAACAGGCGAGAAACTCCCCTTTGTCAATGTGTTCTACGCCAATGGCGCACGCACACAAACCGACTTGGAGGGACGTTTCACCATTGCACGTCGCCAAGCCACATTGAACATCTCGCTCATCGGCTATCAAACCAAGACCATCAAGCCCTCGGCAGAAAACAACATCGAGGTGCGTCTCACATCGAGCACACGAGAGTTTTCCGCAGCTGTGGTGCAAGCATCCAAGAAAAAATATAGCCGTAAGAACAACCCTGCCGTAGAACTCATGCGCAAGGTAATCGCTGCGAAAACCAACAGCGATGTGAAACGCCACGACTTCTACAGCTACGACAAGTATTCCAAGATGGTGTTCGCCCTCAACGATGTGAACGACAAAACCTTCGCGCAAGAGGGCATGAGCAAATTCTCGTTCCTCAAAGACCACATCGAAACAAGCAGTGAAACGGGCAAGCGCATCCTCCCCATATCGGTCGAGGAAACAGTGAGCCGTGAAATCTACCGCAAAACGCCCCATAGCGAGAAAAGTATCATCACTGGTAAGCGACAAAATGGTATCAATGACCTTATCAACACGGGCGACATCTTGAACACCCTCCTCAAAGAATGTTTCACGGATGTGAACATCTACCAAGACGAGGTGCGCCTCCTGCAATATCCTTTCACAAGCCCCATCTCCTCTAAGACAGCCATCAGCTTCTACCGCTACTTTATCGAGGACACGGTAATGATTGGTAAGGACAAAACCATTCACCTGACCTTTACTCCCAACAATCCGCAGGACTTTGGTTTCAGTGGCGATCTCTACATCATGGCCGACAGCACCTATCGTGTGCGCCGTGCCGACCTCGGCATCCCTGTTCGTAGCGACGTGAACTACGTGGAGCGGATGAACATCTATCAAGACTTTGAGCAACTGCCCTCAGGAGAGCAAGTGCTGACACACGACGACATGATAGTCCAACTCAAGTTGGCTTCATTCATTCAAAAGCTCCAAGTGCGTCGCACCACCGACTACTCCAACTTCTCTTTAGAACCTATCGCCGACAAGACTTTCCACTTCAAAGGCGACACGCGCACCGAAGCCAACGCCATGGTACGCGGTGTAGAGTTTTGGAACGAAGTGCGCCCGGAAACGCTCACTAAGGGCGAAGAGGACATGGATCTGCTCGTCAAGAAGCTCCAAAACGTCAAAGGCTTCAAGTTCGCCCTCTTCGTGGCAAAGGCCTTTATCGAAAACTTTGTAGAGACTTCGCTCGACCCGAAAAAGCCTTCAAAAGTGGACATCGGCCCTGTGAACACTATCATTTCACAGAGCAAAGTGGAGGGTCTGCGTCTCCGTGCCTCTGCACAAACAACGGCTTTCCTCGACCCTCATCTCTTTACCAAAGGCTACATCGCCTATGGCTTCCGCGACCACCGTTGGAAAGGCATGGGCGAGGTGACATATTCGTTCAACAAGAAAGCCTACCTGCCACGAGAGTTCCCAGTGAACAACCTGACACTCCATTACGAGAATGACCTCATGTCGGCTTCCGACCAGTTCATTCCTACGGACAAGGACAACGTGTTCACCTCTTTCAAATGGACCAACAGCGACCATATGCTCTACAATGAGATGTGGCGACTCAACTGGGACAGAGAATGGGAAAACGGCCTCCGCTTCAACGCCCAACTTCGCACACAGAAAACCGAAGCCGCAGGCTCGCTCTTCTATCAACGGCTCAACCTAAGTGGTCCAACGCCTGTGCGCGCCGACCACCTCCCCTACCTCCGCACAACAGACTTCACCGCCTCGCTACGCTTCCAACCCGGTGCAACATTCATCAACACCAAACAGCGACGCATTGCGGTGAACAACGATGCGCCCATCTACTCCGTATCTCACACCATAGGTTTGGAGGGCGTCTTAGGCAGTCAGTACACCTACAATCTCACCGAAGCAGGCATCTACAAACGCCTTTGGCTCGGCTCTTGGGGCAAGATGGATTTCTATCTCAAGGGAGGTGCACAATGGAACAAAGTTCCTTTCCCACTCCTCATCACGCCTGCGGCGAACCTCTCCTACATCATGGAGGACAACACGTTCAACCTCATCGACAACATGGAGTTCCTCAACGACCGTTATGCATCTCTGATGTACGGCTGGGACTTGAACGGAAAAGTCTTTAACCGCATCCCGCTGATCAAAAAGCTCAAATGGCGTGAATACTTAGGCGTGAACGTGCTTTGGGGACAGCTCACGGACAAAAACAATCCTTGGAAAAATTCCAACGATGGCGCATTGCTCTATTTTCCGGGAACTTTCAATACTGACGGTTCGTTCGACTTCCTCTCCTCACCTATGGACCCGAAAAAGCCATACGTAGAGGCTATCATCGGTGTGCACAACATCTTCAAGATTTTCCACATTCAGTATGTGCGTCGCCTGACTTATATCGACAATCCTGACACGAAACGCTGGGGCATCCGCTTCATGTTCCGTGTAACGTTCTAACATCGGAGTTTCCCCTTGCTACAAAGGTGAGAGGAAACTCTGATTGACTTTTCAACTCATCTCCCTCATCGATTAGACATGACCAACATTGCCATCTTCGTGTCCGGTAGTGGCACAAACTGCGAGAACATCATCCGTCACTTTGCCCACCATCCCTCCATCCGCCCTGTCCTTGTGGTGAGCAATAAGCCAGAGGCCTACGCCCTTGTACGCGCAGAACGATTGGGCGTAAAGACGGCAGTAGTGAGTGGTGCGACCTTGCGTGACGCCAATGCCATGCTTCCCCTGCTTGAACAACACCATGTCGACTTCATCGTCTTAGCTGGTTTTCTTTTGATGATACCCGACTATCTCAGCACAGCCTTTGAAGGGCGCATCATCAATATCCATCCAGCTCTCTTGCCGAAGTATGGCGGTCGAGGAATGTATGGACATCATGTGCACGAAGCCGTTAAAGCAGCAGGCGAACAAGAAACGGGTATTACGATCCACCATGTCACTTCTGTTTGCGATGGTGGCGAGATCATTTTTCAAGCCCGCACCGCTCTCACCTCAGAGGACAGCCCCGAAGACATTGCCGCCAAGGTGCACGAACTGGAGCAAACCTATTTCCCGCAAGTTATCGAACGCATCATTTTAGAGTTGCCTCAATAAGCGACTTCCAACAAACAATCTGACAACGTCCCGTAGCAACTCACGTTTACTCTCAAACGTGAGGCGGATGTCTGTCTAAAAAAAGGTGGGAACAACACCCTGCATTTCTCGCCTTTTTCGTAACTTGCGCTTTAAGCAATTAAAGTCCTCTGTGTATGTCTCACGCTATTGCGGGGACGCACCCCCAACCTTGCTTCTTCCCGATATGTCTCATCACCATCACCACCACCAAGTTGCCACCCCCAAGAATCTCTCTGGCATCTTTCTCTTCTGCATCTTTCTTAACCTCGCTTTCGTAGCCATAGAAGCAGGCATCGGCTTTTTCACAGGCTCTTTGGGACTTCTCTCCGATGCAGGCCATAATCTCAGCGATGTCTTCAGCCTTGTCTTGGCTTTGATTGCTTTCTCCTTGGCCAAGGTGAAAGCCAGCGAACGCTACACCTACGGCTATAAGAAAAGCACCATCCTCATTTCCCTCCTCAACGCTGTTCTTCTTCTCGTAGCAGTTGGCGGTATTCTGATTGAAAGTATCCACAAATTCAACAATCCCGAACCGATCAATGGCACAGCCATCTCCATGACTGCTGGCATTGGCATTCTCGTCAATGGGCTAACCGCTTGGCTGTTGCTCCGCCAAAGCCAGCACGATCTCAATGTTCGTGGCGCTTATCTGCACATGGCCGCCGACACATTGGTAAGTATTGGTGTCTTTGTCAGTGGCATCATCATTACTCAAACAGGCTGGAGCATCATCGACCCCATCATTAGCATTCTGATTGCCATCGTCATCCTTCTCTCTACTTGGCACCTTCTCTCGCAGTCGCTCCGCCTGACTCTCGATGGTGTCCCCAACCACATTGACCGTACGGCCATCCTCGCCTTACTCGAAAGCCAAAAGGGCGTACAAGCCGTGCATCACCTGCACATCTGGGCGTTGTCTACTACGGAAGTGGCCCTGACAGCCCATCTCGTCATTGACAACATTCAAGAACATGCCACCGTGAAACATGCCATCAAGCACCTCCTCGCAGACCATGGCATCACACACAGCACTCTTGAAACTGAAACGTCGGATTGTCACTGCCACGATGCCGACTGCTCTTCTCATTGCCACGTCAAAACTTCCTCTCTTGCATGAAAGAATTTGGATTTCCTAAAGCGGAACACCTCTGTCTCCGCAAAGATATAGAAGCGCTCTTTTCTCCCGGCACACGTTCCTTGTCGGCTTTCCCATTGCGCCTTATCTATCGCCCTGCCGAACCTGCCCGTCGCCCTGCCGTGCGTGTATTGTTGGCTGTGCCCAAGCGTCGCCTACGCCACGCCATCGACCGCAACTGCGCCAAACGACAGCTTCGGGAAGCCTATCGCCACCATAAACACCGCCTGCTCACAGCCCTTCCAGAGGGACAAACGCTCAACATTGGTTTCCTTTGGCAAAGCAATGCGCCCGTGCCCTCAACCGAAGTGACTGCCAAGGTCATCAACCTGCTACAACGGGCTGCGGAGCAGATAAGAGGAGCAAACCCAAGCATGTCTATGTCGATCAACAGCTCCACTCCTTCCACAGACCATCCAACAGCTACTCCGTCACAATGAAAGCCTTCATGCTTCTGCTGCGCCGTCTGAGCGTAGCCCTTCTCATTTTTCCCATCACGATTTATCAAAAATTCATTTCCCCACTCACCCCTCCTTCCTGTCGCTACACCCCCACTTGCTCACAATATGCCATTGAAGCACTCAAAAGGCACGGCCCACTGCGTGGTGGTTATTTGGCGTTGCGCCGCATATTAAGTTGCCACCCATGGGGAGGGCATGGCTATGACCCAGTGCCTTAAACATCGTTGGAGCAGCAGCCTTTATCATCACCTTAAACCAGCGATTGAACGATGCTCGACTTTCATACGCACAACCTGAACGCTCCTGCCCCTGCCATCATCAGCCTGCCAGCAGACATTCTCCTCAAGCAACAGCTCCCTGACTTTCGCGCAGGCATCGGCTATGCTGTCGGCATCCATCCTTGGGACACCAAAGATCAGACCCTTGAAATGCTCTCTCCTTTGTGGGAAGCCGTTGTGTGCACCGCCTCTCACCCTACCGTGGTGATGATTGGAGAAACTGGATTGGACGCTTTACGGGACAATATGAATGTGCAATTCGCTCTTTTTGAACAACACATCATCTTGTCGGAGCAGGTGCAGAAACCCATGGTCATCCACAACGTGCGCTCCACCCATCATCTTCTTGCATTTCGCCGTCGCCATCGGCCCAAACAACGCTGGGTTGTGCACGGATTTCGGGGGAAACCGCTTCAAGCTCAACAACTTTTGGATGCAGGCATAGACCTTAGCTTTTCGGTCCACTGCCATCCTGCCACTCTCCAAGCTTGTCCGCTCAATCGTCTTCATATAGAAACAGACGACAGTGCGCTCTCCATCTCTGACGTTTATGCCTCGTTGCTGGCACAACGCCCAAGTCTTTCAGACAAGGACTTTTCGGCCGAAATTGCAACTTTCTTTCCAAAAAATTTGGCGATATAGAAAAATATGCCTACTTTTGCATCATCAAAACCATGGTGTGGTAGTTCAGCTGGTTAGAATACCTGCCTGTCACGCAGGGGGTCGCGGGTTCGAGTCCCGTCCATACCGCAAGAAGGTTTTTAAGATATTCTTCAAAGGACATCAAATAAGCTTTCAAAACCAAGAGAAATCGCTGTAAATCTTTGATTTTACAGCGATTTCTCTTGGTATGCTGACGATATGATGAAGGGCACACTCTTGCTTTGAAAAGCCAGCAAGATGCTATTCACTGGATAGGGTAGTGTCCACAAAATGTAAATAACGCGTCGCGAGACCTAAAAGTCAGCGAGATTATCTCTTGTGGGAGTGCCCATCATCGTAACAGTTTCGCAGTCTGACTACCATGAACGCCCTGTAAGCGCAACAAATAGAGACCACGAGGCAAACTGCTCACAGAAAGGCGATCGCCCGTAGCAGAGAGGAGCAATCGGCCATTCAAGGAATAAACCATGAGATGCGTAGCGTGTTGTGCCACCACAGTACCCGTTGCAGCATCATACACATAAGCAGGTGTTTGCTCAGCTGTCAGTTGCGCCACCGAAAGTGTAGACAAGAGTTGCAACATACCTGCATGAGCATCGATTTGCCCTGCCCCATAGGCGTTGTTTGGCACATTGCCCATAAAGGGGCGATGTGTAGCTGTTGCGGTCATGATTGTCCGG
>JALFTM010000169.1 GCA_022788345.1 Bacteroidales bacterium | reverse complement strand
TTTAATCTTCTTCAAATCTTCTATGTTCGTACGTTCGCTACGTTCAGCTTGGATGTACACGCGATACATCTTACCGAAGCGGTTGAAGTTAGAAACATAGCTACCGCCGAGATAGGCTTGAAGGGTTGTCAATATAGTGTTTGGTTGAATGCCAGCACGCAAACATGCTGCCGCATCCACATCAATCATATACTGAGGGAAAGAGGGATTAAAGCTCGTTTGTGCGGATTGAATCTCTGGACGTTTTAGCAACTCTGTTTGGAAGTTCTTGGCAACTTCAAAGAATTTTTCGAGCGAACCACCCGTGCGGTCTTGGAGGTTTACATCGAAACCGCTGGTCATACCATAACCTGGAATCATTGGCGGACTAAAGAATAGTACCTGCGCATCCTTGAAGACATCGCGCGATTTCAAGTACATCAAACCAGCCTGCAAGTCGGAACGCTCTATTAAGCCACGTTCGTCCCAATGCTTTAGACGGATGAAGAATGTACCATAGCTCGAACCACTACCGCCCAAGAGCGAGAAGCCTGAAATGTAGGTGCGACTTTCAACTGCAGGACTTGCAGACACAAACTTGTCGATCTCTTTCAACATCGCCTCTGTGCGGTCTTGCGAAGTGCCCGGAGGCATTGTCACAGCTCCCATCAAAGTACCAGTATCTTCGTTTGGCACGAGAGCAGTAGGCGTTATGCTCATTGTCCAAACGAGGGCAACGATTGAAATGGCTACGGCTGTGAGCGTAATAGCTGGCTTCTTGATGAGGCGAAGCACAATCTTCTTATACTTCGTGAGCATATTATCATAAACCGTGTTGAAGCCTTTGTGGAAGCGGTCTACGAAGCTGGTCTTCTTTTGGTGCTCTTTGTCGTGAGGCTTCAAGAAGATGGCACACAAAGCAGGGCTCAATGTCAAGGCGTTTACTGCTGAGAAGGCAATTGCAATTGCCATCGTCATACCGAACTGGCGGTAGAAAATACCAGAAGTGCCCGACATGAAGCTCACGGGGATAAACACTGCCATCATTACGAGGGTGATCGAAACGATAGCACCGCCGAGTTCGCGCATGGCATCAATACTTGCTTTGCGTGCAGACTTATATCCTTGGTCAAGCTTGGCATGTACACCTTCCACAACGACAATGGCATCGTCCACAACAATGGCAATGGCTAAGACTAGGGCACTCAACGTGAGGAGGTTCAAGCTATAACCAATAAGTGCCAATACAATGAACGTACCCACCAAGGCCACAGGGATTGCAACCGCTGGGATAATCGTGGAACGGAGGTCTTGCAAGAAGATGTACACCACGATGAACACGAGCACGAATGCTTCGATCAACGTCTTGATAACCTCATGAATGGAGGCGTCCAAGAAGTTATTGGCATTCATAATAACGGCAATTTCCAAGCCTTCGGGCAAGGAAGTTTGGGCTTCGTCCAAGAGTTTTTGCACTTCATTGATAATCTCCGTTGCGTTAGAGCCTGCAGTTTGCGTAATCATGCTCGCCACACTGGTGTGCCCATTGGTGAAAGAGGCTGTGCTGTAAGTGCTACGTCCCAGCTCTACACGGGCAATGTCTTTAATGCGCAATACTTCACCAGTTGGCAAAGATTTGATAACGATGTTCTCAAATTCAGAAACTTCTTGCAAGCGGCCACGATAGCGGAGCGTATATTCAAAAGTCTGATTGTTACGCTCGCCGATGCTACCAGGAGCTGCTTCAATGTTCTGAGTTGCCAATGCCGTTGTAACGTCTGAAGGCATCAAACCATACTGCGCCATCTTGTCGGGATTCAACCAAATGCGCATAGAATAGTCAGCACCGAACACCTGCGCTTCGCCCACGCCTTTTACACGTTTAACCTGCGGAATGAGGTTGATTTTCGCATAGTTCTCGATAAAGCTGGCAGGGTATTTGTCGCTCTTGTCGTAGATGGAGAATACCATCAACATACCTGTCTGACGCTTCGTGGTAATCACACCCACCTGCGTCACTTCGGCTGGCATCAAACCTGCAGCCATGGACACGCGGTTTTGAACGTTCACCGCCGCCATGTCAGGGTCTGTACCTTGCTTGAAGACAATGCTAATAGTTGCCGCACCTGTGTTTGTGGCGCTGGAAGTCATATAGTCCATATTTTCCACGCCATTGATTTGCTCTTCCAGTGGAGCAAGCACACTATTGAGAACGGTTTGTGCATTAGCACCGCTATCTACGGTACTAACTTGGATGGTGGGCGGTGCGATGTCTGGGAACTGCGCTACGGGGAGCGACAGCAGACTAATGACACCCAAGATAACGATGAAAATCGAAATCACCGTAGAGAGTACCGGCCTATTGATAAATCTATCTAAATTCATTATCTGTATTGTTTTGCTAAAGCCTTTTTATACTATAAGGGCTTGAACTTTTGGAAATAGAAGAATGGGTGAGCGATGCAAATTACATCTTTCCTTCTTTCAGGTTTTGTGCCGCTTTCTCGCGGTTCTTGGCGGCTTGCTCAAGCGTGATAGGCTTGATCTTTGTTCCTGCTTTGAGCGTGCTGACACCTTCTACAACGATGCGCTCACCGCCTTTCAAACCATTAGTTACAATATAGTTTGTGCCATCGTTTTGTGTCATGACCATGATCTCACGAGCGGTAACAGAGTTGTCACCATTTACGATGTAAACAAACTTCTTATCTTGGATTTCAAAAGTGGCTGCTTGGGGAATGGTCAGCGTGTTGCTGGTCTTCGCTGGCATCAGGATGTTGCCCGTTCCACCGCTATGAAGCAAACGTTGTGGATTTGGGAAGTCTGCACGCATGGTCAAAGCCCCTGTCGTAGGGTCTATCACTCCACTGAGGGCAGAAACTTTGCCGGGATAGTTGTATATGGTGCCATCGGCCAACTTCAAAGTCACAGCAGGCATTTTGGCAATAGCTTCGTTCAAACTGCCACTATTGCGCGACAACTCAAGGGCTTCTTTTTCAGTAATGCTGAAATAAACATAGGCTTGTGCTGTGTTGGAAACTGTGGTCAAGGCTTGTGCGCTGGAAGCACTTACAAGGCTACCTACGCGGTAAGGAATTTCGCCCACAACGCCCGAAGAAGGACTTGTGACGGTACACCAATTGAGGTTGTCCTGTGCGCTTATAAGGGCGGCTTTTGCCTGTGCCAATTGTGCGCGAAGAGCCGAAAGACTATTCTTGGCCGACTCTAAATCGAAAGAACTCGTGATGCCTTTCTCATTGAGCATTTGGCGATTTTTGACATTTAGCTCTTGTGTGGCGATGTTTGATTGGATTTGAGCAATTTGTGCTTTTGCTTGCATCACAGCAGCACGATATTGCTCGCTGTCAATGGTGAAGAGCACTTGTCCCGCTTTGACAATATCGCCTTCTTTCACTGCTACACGAGTGATAAATCCCGAAACCTTGGGGCGGATTTCGGTGTCTTGCATACCCTTGATGGTAGCTGGGTAAGCTGTATTCAAATCGGCAGAAGAGTTCTGTACTGTCACAACTGCATAGTCGCTACTTGCCTCTGGGAGTCCTGAGCTTTTCTTACCGCAACTCACTAAAGCAAGAGCTAAAAGCCCTACATAAGCAAATTTCATCTTCATATTTATATAATGTTGTATTGATAGCAAATTGTTTATTTCACGATAAGCGTTTCCTCGCTACGACAAAGCTTGAACGGGTGCATCTTTGCTCGTTTGGCTGAACGGAAACGGTTGCTTCTCTTTATGTATGGATGGGTTCGCTGAGAAGCGAAAATGGATACTTGATTTCGCACAATGAGTATTGTACACTGCAAAGATAGAAAAAACTATTGTAACCGAGTGTGGTTTTATAGAAAACTTTCTTCTTTCTTGAAGCCTAATAGTCAGAGAAAAAAATGAGGGAGAATTATGATGTGGAGTTGCCAACTCTTTGTAGCATTTTGGGTTGAAAGTGCTACTGTCGGTGCATCAATGATACATGGTGTGCAAGGATATGAACGCAAGATGAAATAGTCTTGAGACTATGAGAAAAGCAGACGATTGTTGGTGAGTAATTAAGGCAAAAATGATTGTGAAAGTGCGTGTCATTCCTCGCTCTTGTCTTCTGCGATATTTAATCTTTCGTAAATTTGTATATGGAGGCAGGTGTTATTTGCAAAAGGGGGCGAAAGTGGCAAGGCGGTAGGAAAGGAAGTAGGTGGCGCAAGAAGAAAAACCAAGTGGCGCAAGCCGGAAAAACACCTTGCGCCACTTGTGTAAGCGGTTCGTGGAAACAAAATCACGAGCCATCCTTAGGAAAGAATGGCTCGTGCTATGGAACACTGCAAAGATACAGCAAAAAGAAGTTTTTTCCAAATCGCGTGTGGCATTTCCTGCAATGGAGATAGGTTTTGGAAAGGGTGTTTACGTGAAGAAATCTGATGGTCGAACAAAAGCGAAAAGTTTTCTGTGAAGTTCTTTGAAAAGGCTGTATCACTGCCAAACACGCAAATCGGAACTACGCTCGGCCGCTGTTTCTACATCGTCAGGCAAGAGAGAGAAGAAATCAAATCCTGTGCGTTTTTCCACAGCATCGACGCTCATCGAATAGTTGTAGATGTTGCCTTGACAGTTTTCGTTGGGGAAAACGAAGCCAAG
>JALFTM010000168.1 GCA_022788345.1 Bacteroidales bacterium | reverse complement strand
CTCGTACAGCCTATTGTGCGGGATTTTTTATGTACAATAAACGCTATTATATATTATGTATCTTTTCACTTCTGAATCCGTATCTGAAGGACACCCCGACAAGGTGGCCGACCAAATATCTGACGCTGTTCTTGACGAACTCTTGGCTTTCGACCCTGCTTCGAAGGTGGCCTGCGAAACACTGGTGACAACAGGACAAGTGGTTGTTGCTGGTGAAGTGAAGTCGGAGGCCTATGTGGACATTCCCTCCATCGCTCGCCGCACCATCGCTCGCATCGGTTACACCGAGGATGCCTATCAGTTTGCCGCCCAAAGCTGTGGCGTGTTCAATGCCATTCATGAACAAAGTCCTGACATCAATCGTGGCGTGGAGCGCACCGACCCCATGGCACAGGGCGCAGGCGACCAAGGCATGATGTTCGGCTATGCCAACAACGAAACGTCCAACTACATGCCCCTGCCTCTCTCTTTGGCACATGAACTCATGGAAGTGTTGGCCGAAATTCGTCGTGAAGGCAAGGTAATGACCTATCTCCGCCCCGACTCTAAGAGCCAAGTGACCATAGAATATGACGATGACGACCGCGCCGTACGCATCGACACCATCGTGATTTCGACCCAACATGACGACTTTATTACCGCAGAAGAAGCTGGCTCTCAAGAGAAAGCCGATGAACAGATGTTGGCGCAAATTCGTCGTGATGTGGAGGAAATCCTTATCCCCCGTGTCTTGGCCGAGCGTGTCGTTACGCCTGAAGTAAAGGCTTTGTTCCAAAAAGGTGGCATCAAATACTTCGTCAATCCCACAGGTAAGTTTGTCATCGGTGGCCCTGCTGGCGACACCGGACTGACAGGACGCAAAATTATTGTAGACACCTATGGCGGTAAAGGTGCGCATGGCGGTGGTGCCTTCTCAGGCAAAGACCCTTCAAAAGTGGACCGTTCGGCTGCTTATGCCGCCCGTCACATCGCCAAGAACATGGTGGCCGCAGGTGTGGCCGATGAGATGCTTGTGCAGTTGAGCTATGCCATTGGCGTGGCAGAGCCTATCAGCGTGTATGTGAACACTTATGGTAAGAGCCATGTCGCCCTGAGCGATGGTGAAATAGCACAACGTGTGGCCGAGATATTCGACCTCCGTCCTCGCGCTATTGAAGACCGTTTGAAGCTCCGCCAACCCATTTATGAAGAGACTGCAAGTTATGGACATATGGGGCGTGAACCTCGCACCGTGACCAAGCATTTCGGCTCGTTTGCAGGCCGTGAAGTGTTGATGGAAGTGGAACTCTTTACATGGGAAAAGCTCGACTATGTCGATACGATCAAAGCATCGCTCGGTCTCTAATCCTTACAGATGAACATTACCACCTATTCTGCCTCAAGCGGACAAGTGCCAGCGGTCTATCTTGATGCTGCTAAACGTCTTGGACAACTCATTGCTCAAGACGGGCATACGCTCATCAACGGAGCTGGGCGCATCGGTCTCATGGGCGCACTCATTGATGCTGTCATGGCTGAAGGAGGGCGCACCGTGGGCGTGATACCCGAATTCATGATTGCCCATGGCTGGCAACACGAGGGGATGACAGAGCTCATCGTGACAAAGGATATGCACGAACGCAAAGAGCGCATGGCAGCCTTGGGCGACGCCTGCATCACTCTCCCCGGAGGCATCGGCACGCTCGAAGAACTCCTCGAAGTGGTCACATGGAAGCAGCTCGGACTGTATGACAAGCCCATCGTTATCCTCAACACCAATGGCTATTTCGATGCCCTGCTTTCACAGCTGGAGACGGCCATAGACGAACATTTCATGCGCCCCATGCACCGTGCGCTTTGGAGTGTGGCCAAGACACCAGAAGAAGCTCTTGAGCAAGCGAAGACCACCCCACGCTGGGACACATCGCTCTCTAAATACGCCGCCATCGACCAAACGAAACACGGCTAAAGGTAGTTTGTATGATGCAACAAGACAGTCTTTACACCGCCTACCCTTTCACCACTGACGAAGCCTCGCCAGCGGTGAAATCGTTTGTTGCACGGCCGAGAGAAAAGACCGTAAGTAGCGTTTTGGCCCGCCTGCCACGCAACGCGACGGAATGGCAGAAAGACTCTGCGGTGCAGGCCAACTTTCCAAAGACCAAGATGACATGGCCTCCGGGTGCAAAGACCGATTTGCCACTTGGCGACAAAGGAAAAGTAGACTTTCGGGTGCATCATAAACTGGAACTTCACCGCTCCGAAATTTTGCCCAAACTCCCCTTTGCAGTCCCCGAAGTGCCTTTCCGCCCTTTGGGCATGGCAGGCGACCCTGTGCCCTACCGCTTTCAGAACGACGACTTCGTGACCACCGCCATTCTCTTGAGCTTCTTTCTCGTAGTGTGGACAATTGTGCGCTCTCGCCGTTTCCTCTCGCAGGCCATTAAGGATTTCTTCTACGAAGCCCGCGAACGCGACAATCTTTTTGCCTCTCGCACTGAATCGGAACTGCGGGGCGAAGTCTTTCTCGTCTTTCAAACCTGCTTTCTGCACGCCATCCTTTTTTTCGGCTATACGCAGATGGCGATGCCCGATGTCTTCGTGCAAGTATCTCCCTATAAGATATTGGGCACAGTGCTCGGAGTCTGTGGGCTTTACTACCTCTCCAAAATTATTCTCTATCGGTGGGTCAATAGCGTGTTCTTCGCTCCTTGGCAAGTCAGGCGTTGGAACGAAACATACCTGCTCGGCATCTTGGCCATCGGCACTACCTTTTTCCCCATCAGTTTGCTCTTTGTTTACTTCGATGTCCCTGCCGAGCAACTCATCTTGCCCACTTTGATTGTCTTGCTAATCGTTAAATTATGTCTGCTTTATAAGAGCTACCGCATATTCTTCAGCAATCGTTGGGGATTTCTCCATATAATTTTGTACTTTTGCACCTTGGAAATTCTTCCACTCTTCCTCCTGTGGGTCAGCTTGGTGGCTCTCTGCAACCAACTCACCACACTCGACTAAGAACATACACTCGATGATAAAGAAAATCCTCGTATCGCAGCCACAGCCCGCTTCAGACAAGTCGCCATACTTCGATATAGCCAAGAAGCACAGCGTTGACATTACATTCCGTCCCTTTTTCAAAGTAGAGCGTCTCAGTGCTCGTGAATTTCGTGACCAACGCATCACCATCCTTGACCACTCGGCCATTGTTTTTACATCCCGACAGGCCATCGAACACTTCTTTTCCATGTGTAAAGAC
>JALFTM010000167.1 GCA_022788345.1 Bacteroidales bacterium | reverse complement strand
ATCAAGAACCGCATCAAGCGCATTCGGGAAGTGGGTAGTGGCGAAACGCTCTCCTATAAGATATATAATAAGTTGGCTTGGAACGAAACGCCGGGCATTGTCTACATCGACCTCCCCGAACGCTTGTTGGACGAGAACATCACGGTGTTGGCTGTAGACTTGGAGGGGGCGTTGGATGTGTATCAAGGCGCAGGCCATGTTGTAACTGCGAATTGATATGCGAGCTCTACTTCTATTCCTAAGTATATGGAGCGCTCTCCTTGCCACTGGGCAGAGTTCGCTCTCGGAGCAGTACAAGGCATTGCTGACACCGCCTGCCGAATATCTTTGCGCCTATGCCACCTCGCCCATCGTGATTGATGGCAAAAGCAACGACCCTGCTTGGAAAAATGCCACTTGGACTGCCGATTTCCAAGACATCTCTGGCGCAGGCTTTGCAACACCCCGCTATCGCACACGGGCAAAGATGCTTTGGACTACAGACACTTTCTATGTCTATGCAGAGATGGAAGAGCCACATTTGTGGAGCAATTTGAAGGAGCGGGACACGATTGTTTATCACGACAATGACTTCGAGGTGTTCATCGAGCCTCGCAACGAGGCACGCCCCTACTTCGAGTTTGAAGTCAATCAGCGTGGCACGCTCTTCGACCTCTGTCTTGAAGGGGCTTATCGTGCGCCCAAGCGTCCTTTCATTCAGTTTCAATGGAACGCCCCAGGACTGCGGTATGCCTTGCACCTTGATGGTACACTCAACGATGCCTCCGATGTGGACAAGGGTTGGAGCATTGAGATGGCAATACCTGCAAAGGACATTTCGGCAGAGTTCCACAATTTCCTACAAGCCTTTGCCACGCTTCGGGTAAACTTCTCAAGGGTGCAATGGCACCACGAAGTTTTGCCAAATGGGCATTACCGCCGTAAAATGGTAGACGGCAAAGTTTTGCCTGAGGACAACTGGGTGTGGACACCTACGGGGCAGGTGGCAATGCACATGCCCGAACGTTGGGGATATGTGCGACTGCTTCCTGCTGGAGGCGCAGACCAAGGTATGCACATCGAAGACAAGGAAAAGCAGGAGGCATCGGCATTCCTGTGGATGCTCTTCTACGCCCAAGAGGAACAGTATGGCAAGCATCGGAAATACCACCAACGCTTGGCAGACTTCCGCCTGACGAAAGCCGATCAAGCCTTGTTGCCCAAAGGATGGGCGGTACGTCTTGAAACAACCTCCCATACTTATGAAATCATAGCCACCTCGCCCTCGCAACGCACCTATGTGATTGACGAGAGTGGGTGCTACTTCCAAAGAAAATAATAAGGACTATGCAACAAAAGATGATACAACGTTTGTTCCTCCTTGTGGTAGGAATGTTGTTTGTGCAACAAGCCGTTGCGCAATTCTCCGTATATGTGTGGCAGTCGTGGGGCGACTCCACAACAGCCCAAAGCCTGCAAACCGATTTTGAACGCTTGAAGGCACGAGGAGTTAAGGGCGTATGCTTGAACACGGGCTTCTCCGTGGAGCGTGCCACGATTGGGGCAAAGGCTGCAAAGGCAGCTGGCTTAGAATTCCACGCTTGGATGCCTTGCATGTTGCAGGACGGTTTGCCCGCATCGTGGTATGGTGTCAATCGTTTGGGCGAGCCTGCCAATGAGAAGCAGGCTTATGTTCCATATTATAAATGCCTCGACCCAAACAATCCAGAGGTGCAAGAGTGGTTGATTAGTCAATACGAAGCCATTGCCAGCATTCCCGAAGTGGATTATGTCCAACTCGATTATATTCGCTACCCCGATGTGGTCTTGGCAAAGGGACTTTGGAAGAAGTTTAACCTCGTGATGCACGAAGAATATCCTGTGGCAGATTATTGTTATTGCGACCGCTGTGTTGCTGACTTCAAGGCGCAGACGGGCATTGATATACGAGCGGTGAAAGCTCCTGCGAAGGTCAAAGCGTGGGCGCAGTTCCGTTGCGACATCATCACCCGTTTTGTCAATCGTTTGGTTGCAAGGGTGCACGCCAAAGGTAAGAAGGTGAGTGCCGATGTCTTCCCCGGTCCTCGCTCGCACGCCGTGAAGATGGTGCGCCAAGAGTGGGACAAATGGCAAGTAGACGCATTCTTCCCGATGAATTATAACGACTTCTACCTCCAGCCAGCTTCGTGGGTGGGCAAGATGACCAAGGAAGAGGTGCGGGCTGCGGGGGCAAAACGTCCTGTTTATAGTGGACTGTTCATTTGCAAGAACTGGCAGAACAAGGCACAACTCACCGACCCTGAAGACTCAGGACTTCTGCCAAGCGAGGTGGCAACGGCAGTGCGTGGCGCACGCAAGGCTGGGGCAAAGGGCATCTGCCTTTTCTCTGCACAGAGTATGACCGAGGCGCATTGGCAAGCCTTAGAGGAGGTGTTGAAAGAGCAGTAGAGAAATGTACTATCAGTATCAAATCACTCCGCACACCCTCCATTTTCGCCAACCAGCTGGCACGTCGCGTGGCGTCTACTTAGAACGCAAAGTTTGGTATGTACATCTGTCGCCCTGTGAGGCTTCGCACATTGTTGGCTTGGGCGAGTGTGCGCCCTTGAAAGCGCTGAGCTGCGACGACTTGCCCAATTATGAAACCTTGCTCCGCCAAGCGGTGGAAGCCGTGGCAACGACAGGACGCATCGACTACGATGCCTTGCGTCCCTATCCCTCCATCTTGATGGGATTGGAAACGGCTTTGCTGTCTTGCCAAGCACAGCAGGCTGGACGCACAGCCTTGCAACTCTTCGAGACTCCCTTCACGAGGGGCGAAGTCGGCATCCCAACCAACGGCTTGGTATGGATGGGCACACGAGAAGAGATGCACCAACGCATTGCCGATAAGCTCAGCAGTGGCAGTCGTTGCATCAAATTGAAAATTGGAGCGATCGACCTTGAAGAAGAGCTCGCTTTGGTGCGAGAACTCCGTGAGAAATATGCACCTGAAGCCTTGGAAATTCGCCTCGATGCGAATGGTGCCTTTGCGGTCGATGAGGCGTTGGAAAAATTGCTCCGCCTATCGGCATTCCATATCCATAGCATCGAACAGCCCATACGTGCAGGGCAGTGGGAGGCGATGCGGTTGCTCTGTGAGCAGTCGCCCATCGCCATCGCCTTGGACGAAGAACTCATTGGCGTGAACACTTTGGCGGAGAAACAACAACTGCTCGATGCCATTCGTCCGCCCTTTATCATTCTCAAGCCCTCGCTTCATGGTGGATTGCATGGCGCAGAAGAGTGGATGCGGGAAGCCCATCGGCGCAACATTGGCTTTTGGGTGACGAGCGCATTGGAGTCGAACGTTGGACTGAATGCGATTGCGCAATGGCTTTCGAGCGTGGGCAAAAAGTATTATCCTGCCGAATGCCACCGCTGGCCGTATCAAGGGCTTGGCACGGGGGCTTTGTTTACGAACAATTTCCGTGGCACACGACTTCAAGTCGAAGGCAACGACCTTTGGATAGAAGACGAAAAGCAACGCCTCTTCCGACAAAGTTTTGCGAACTTCAAGGCGGATTGGGAGAGCGAGGCTACGACTTTGACCGTACATACCTCTGGCTCAACGGGCGAGCCTAAACCGATGATCGTGGAGAAGTGGCGTATGCAGGCGAGTGCCGAGAAGACTTGCAACTTCTTCCAACTGACAGCAGAGGACACTGCCCTCTTATGCCTGCCCTTGGATTTCATTGCAGGGAAGATGATGGCTGTGCGAGCTTTTGTGCGGGGCTTTCGTTTGGAACTCGCCGCTCCGAGCGCACACCCCTTTGCCCATGTGACGGAGTCGCCCACCTTTGTGGCAATGACGCCGATGCAGGTGTTTGAAACCTTGAACTCGCCTGAAGAAGTGGAAGTGCTCAAAGGCGTGCGCCACTTGCTCATTGGCGGAGGAGCAATTACGGAGGCATTGGAACAACGGTTGCAACGCTTTGTTGCCTCCTTGCCCAACGGCCACAGCTTCCACGCTTGGAGTAGTTACGGCATGACCGAAACACTTTCCCATGTTGCTTTGCGTAGGCTTTGTGCCGTTGATGCGCCAAAGGGATATGTGCCGTTGGCAGGCGTAGCAATTACGCTTTCGAGCGAGGGGGGCATCAGCATCTCTGCCCCCGATGTTTGCCCCGAACCTTTGCAGACGAACGACCTCGGCGAGTGGTTGCCCGATGGCTCATTGCGCATCCTTGGGAGGGTGGACAATATCGTTTGCTCGGGCGGGCTGAAGTTGCAAATCGAAGTGTTGGAACAACAGCTGGGCAACCTTGGTGTGCCATTCGCGCTAACAGCCGTTCCCGATGCACGACTTGGCGAAGCCCTCACCTTGGTTTATGAAGGCGAGGGGCAGAACGACCGCCTGCAAGCCCTTTGTCACGAACGTTTAGACCGCTTGCAACGTCCCTTATATATAATAGGAGTGCCACGTCTGCCTATGACTGCAACAAGTAAGGTGGCACGAAAAGAATTGCGAGAGCTTGCTCTTAACTATCAACGAACAGACAAATGTTAGTATTCCCAAACTGTAAAATCAACCTCGGTCTTTGTGTCGTGGAACGTCGCCCCGATGGCATGCACAACTTGGAGACTGTTTTTTATGCCGTTCCTCTGCGTGATACTTTGGAGGTGAAAACGTTGGAGCATAGTAATGCCCCGTTTGAACTTCTTTTGGCTGGCAACAAAGTGGAAGGGCGAGCAGAGGACAACCTCGTTGTGCGCATTTATCTTGCCCTGCGTGAGGAATTCGATCTTCCACCCGTGAGTATTTATCTGGACAAGCATATTCCTATGGGGGCAGGCTTGGGCGGTGGCAGTAGTGATGCTGCCCAAATGATGCGCCTGCTCAACGAGAAGTTCCAGATCGGACTCTCACCCGAAGAGATGGAGTATCGCATCGCTCCTTTTGGCGCAGACTGTGCCTTCTTCATTCGGGAAAAAGCCTGTTTTGCCACGGGGATAGGCAACGAGATGACCCCCATCAATCTCTCTTTGAAAGGTTGGCAACTCGCCTTGGTGAAGCCTGAGGAAAGTGTGGCAACGAAGGAAGCCTACGCTCACGTTGTGCCTCAACGCCCAGCCATAGACCTTAGAGAAGCCTTGCAACTACCTGTGGAACAATGGCGAGGCAAGGTGGTGAACGACTTTGAGACCTCCGTGTTCCGTTCTCACCCCCGCATCGCAGCTATCAAGGAAACGCTCTACGATATGGGCGCAAGTTTTGCCTTGATGAGCGGAAGCGGTAGCACCGTATTCGGACTTTTCCGCAACGCCCAGCCCTCGCTGGCAGAAGTGTTTAGCGACTGCTTCACGTTCCAAACCTTGATTCGCGAATGATACTCTATTTCTCTGGCACGGGCAATAGTCGCTTGGTGGCACAAACATTGGCAGAGCATCTGCAACAGCCCTTGCAGGAGTGGTTAAAGGCAACGCCCGCAGACTTGACAAGGGCGCAAACGCTCTGTTTCGTCTTTCCCATTTATGCGTGGGGCTTGCCCAAGGTGTTGGAACAATGGTTCGTGAGACAAAAGACCTTGCCAAAGCGGGCGTTAATGGTTGCTACCTGTGGCGACGACATCGGCAAAACGCATCTCCAACTGCGCAACCTTTTGCGCCAAAAGAATTGCAAGCTCATCGGTGCTTTTTCCGTGCAAATGCCCAATACCTATGTGGCATTCCCAGGCTTTGATGTGGACAGCGAGGAGGAACAACAGCGCCGACTGCAAGCCTATCCCGAGCGTGTAGAGGAGATTGTGCAGAGCATCAAACCTTTGTTAGCCAATGATAAGGCGCAGGAGTTGCAAACGTTGTCGGTTGTTGAGGGCATTTTCCCTTGGATAAAGAGCCACGTGTTGCGCCCCATTTTCAATAATTGCCTTACGGGCGACCACCGCTTCCGCTCCACCGACAATTGTATCCACTGCCGAAAGTGCGAGAAAGCCTGTCCTGTGAACAATATCACGATGACAGAAGAAGTTCGTCCCCAATGGCTCGGCAGCTGCACCGACTGTTTTGGCTGTTACCACGCCTGCCCCGTTCACGCCATTCGCTACGGCAGTTGGACGGAGGGGAAGGGACAGAAACGAAAGACATATTGATATGACCAAACCCCTATTGAAGAGTTGCTTCCTCCTCCTCTTGTTGAGTCTACAAGCGTGTATGTTCCATATTAGTAGCTCGAAGTACAACTATGAGGAGGTGCTTTCTGAAGCCTCGAAGCGCAAGGTCGTTTTCTTTGGCGACTCTGCAAAAGCCTTTTCTTGCGCCATGATTGCTGAGCGGAAAGGAGATGTTTTTATGCTGAATGGACATCAGCTCCGAGAGGCATTGAAGCAGGAGGAATGGGTGGCAACATACACTTATTTGCCCTACTGTGGTGGTGAAAGTTGCATCCTCCCCCGAGCCTTTGTTGATAAGGTGAAGGGCAAAGGCATCACCCCGCTAATAATTCTGCGTGACTTGTCCGACGACAGCATAGTGGCTTCTGCTCTTCGCTACCCAATGATAGGAATGGATTTCTACCATTACAATGAAGCGAATTGCGAGAATCTTTTCTTCTCTGACTTTTACCAAGAAGAAATGGACGATGACAAACTTTTCGAGAAAGGACTTTTTTGTCTCTACCATTATGGAAAAGAAGTCTATGGTAGTGATGATATAGACGCTCTCCTCTCTAAAAAGACATAGCTCCTACGCAATATAAATCTTATCTAACTCCCCCTCTTCCTGTTGTATAGGAAGAGGGGTATTTTAGTTATGGCTTTTTGCATGAGAGGATTTTATGGATTATGGACTAAGGAAAAAGGGAAAAGAACTGTGATAGTGTGAGAGAATATCTTCTATTAGAGACAAGAAAAGAAGCAATGGCTTTATCATATTCAAGACAGAATACGTTGTCGTTCATTTAGCAACAGACCTTTCCTATGCCACGGCATAGCTTAAGCACTGCATCGCTCCTCTTTGCCCGTTTGGCTGGACGAAAACGTTCGTTTTTTATACTTTGCAACAACTGGACTTGCAAATGGTGCATGGAAGTATTATCTTTGCAGTAAACAATAAGGGCAGATAGTCGAAGTAGTAAGACTATCTGCCCTTATTGTGGCTAATTCTAAGGATTTTTCCCAACGAAAGTGGCCTTTTCGAGAAGCGCAAGCAGAAAAAAGAAATAGCGCAGGGCGACCATCCAAGTCAGTAACTCGGATGGTCGCCCTGCGCTTTCAATGATTTGGAATATCGTTGCGTACTAAACTTTATTGCATAAATAAAAAAAACAATAAATGATTAGAGAGGTTGTATCTGTTATAAGAAAGGAAACACAACATCTTTTCCAAAACAATGGCACAGAGCGTTCAAATCTTTTCCCAAGATTGAACCCCAATGATAGAGGTTGTCGCTGTTAGAAAGCCAGTTTTATGCCTGTGTAGAAACAGCGAGGAGCTGTAGGACCATAAGTGTAAGCCGAGTCTCTCGCAGGGCCACGGTCAAAGTCGCTCTGGTAGGCATTGAAAATGTTTTGTACGCCAGCATAGAGTGTCGCAGTAGTGCGCGCAAAGAGAGTGAGGTCGTAGGACGCTTTTAGTCCCAGTTCGAAAAACGAGGGAGTGGAAAGGGTGCGGGCACCATAAGTTGTAGCTGTTTGGCCCTCTCCATGCTGCAAACGTTCGGGATGTATGGTCGCGGAAGGCTTACCATTGAAGAGAGTCAGTGTGCCATCTTCCTCTGTGGGAATTTCGTGGCCTGTGAGCATTGTTCCTGTATAATTTCCTGAAAGCGAGAAAGTGAAATCTTTTGTGGGATGAAAAGAGGCTACGAAATAGGCATAAGCATTGGGAGTACGATAGAGGCGACGCGTTGTATAAGTGTCATCCTCATGCCATTGCTTAGCGGTGTTCCAACGGCTACTTTGTAAAGTAAGCCCTGCTTGTATGTTGAAGAGCGAAGTATAAGATAGTCGTGCTTCTAAATTAGTGCCGAACACTTTAGCACCATCAGAGTTTGTGCGGAGCTTTTGCGTGTAAGTCTTGCCATTTTCAGTCACCTCCTTTTGCAGAAAAGAAAAAGCATCGACAAGAGAAGTGTAGAACGCTTCCCCTAAGAGGTTCACCTGCCAGTTGCCAAAACGTTGTGTCCAGTCAGCAGACAGGCTGAAGCTATGCGAAGTTTCTTCTTTTAGGTGAGGAGAATTGGCAGAGATGATGAGTTCGCCGCCAGCATTATCGACATGAAGATCTTCGTCAAAGATTTGCGGTGCACGAAATCCTCGACTATAGGTGGCGCGAAGCGTGAGACTTTTTGTTGGCACGTAGCGAACATTGACACGCGGACTAAAAATGGCGTGGCGCAAGAGTGAGTGCTTGTCGAAGCGCGCACCGAGAAGTAGGCTGAAGCGTTCATCCTTCCACTCGTTTTGGATAAAGATACCTTCCGTATGCACCGCTTGCTTGATAGGTGCTGTGCGATAGCCCGATATGTCGTCAAGGTCATCGTGTTTATACTCGAAGCCTGCGGTTAGACGTGCAGGCATAAAGAAGAGGTGAGGAAAGGCATAAGCATATTGCGCTCCTGCGAGATAAGTCAATCCTTTCGTGGTGCCATAAGACGCTAATCGTTTGGGCAAATCAGTCATCGTCGTATCCCCACCGCCATAGTAACTCTTTCGATCAACCTTCATCAATGAGGCGTAAACATCTATGAGATGGCGCGCATCGGGACTAAAATAGGAGGCTGCAATAGATGCGTTATGATTAGTATGTTCAAGCTGTTCTGCCACAAAAGCCATGTGAGGTTGGACATGGACACGATCGCCACCACGACGGAACTCGTGCATATTATGATATTCAGCAGTCAGCCGTAGTTGTGAAGTGGGTTTGAAGTAAGTGCGAAATCCTAAAGTATGACCGTCCAAGAGAGGCATCTCACTAAAGCCGTCGCCGTCGTGATCATAGGCAGAACGATGGCGTGTTTGTCCAAAGAGAGCCAATCCAAAATGACGGTCAGGAGCAACAAGAGAGGCATTGAAATTTGTTGTGTTCTCAAAGCGATGCAATCCCCCAAGGCCACGCATCTCGTGACTTAAAGTAGCACTATTCCCATCAGGTTCTTTAGTGATGATATTGATAGTTCCTGCAATGGCGGAAGAGCCGAATAGGGCAGAGCCACCACCGCGAATGACCTCGACACGCTCAATCATATTGGTAGGCAATTGTTCCAAACCATAGACACCAGCGAGGGCGCTGAATACAGGACGCGAGTCGATAAGGATTTGCGAGTAAGGACCTTCTAAGCCATTTATGCGCACTTGCGAGAAACCGCAGTTTTGGCAATTTGTCTCTACACGAATACCCGGCTGAAACTTTAGGCCTTGGGCCAATGTGTTACTTTGTGTGCGCTCGAAAGTGCGTGCATCTACAACAGCGACTAACGTAGAAGCCATGCGCCGCTTTTCCGCAACACGATTTGAAGACACTACAACGTCTTGCAGTTGAGTAGTTTGAAAGGTGGAATCATTTTTGAGATGGAAAGGGTTCTGTGCCAATGACCCGATGGATGCAAAGGGTACAATGAGGGCTGTTAGGGTAGATTTATATTTCATAGTCATATGTAAGTAAGAAAATGGTATAAAGCAGTTTAGATGCTTTTCTATGCTGAGGCAAAGTTCGGGAGTTTTCTTAAAATATACAATCCCCATATTTGGGTATATTGAGGATGGTATAGGTAGCACATAGAGGTTTTTCTTGTAAATTCAAGGAAGAGAAGACATGAAAAAGCCCTCCTTCTCTCATGTCAGAGAAAGAGGGCATGCTGTGATATAGGTCTATTTAGTGGTGATTTTTACAATCTCTGTAGGAGGAGCCTCCGCATTACGACGTTCGGTTTCTCGTACCACGGCTTCTGCCAAGGTGCGGAAAGCCAAGCCTGTCATCGTGTCGGGCTTTGTGGCAATGGGTTCACCCTCGTCGCCTCCCTCACGGATGCTTTGCACCAAGGGGATTTGTGCCAAGAGAGGCTTATTCATGCGCTCGGCTAATTGCTTCACGCCGTCACGTCCAAAGATGTAATACTTATTTTCAGGCAATTCGGCAGGTGTGAACCAAGCCATATTCTCAACAAGTCCTAAGATGGGGACGCCCACCTTTTCATTCTCGTACATATCTATGCCCTTCTCGGCATCAGCCAAAGCCACGTTCTGCGGTGTGGATACAATGACTGCACCCGTGATAGCAAGGGTTTGCAGAAGAGTAAGGTGGATGTCGCTCGTGCCAGGAGGGGTGTCGAGAATGAGGTAGTCGAGTTTGCCCCAATCAACGTCCGTAATGAGCTGGCGCAAAGCGTTGGAAGCCATAGAACCACGCCACAAGGCAGCACTGCGACGGTCGATGAAGAAGCCGATGGACATCATTTTGACGCCATATTTAAGGGTTGGCATCATGATTTGCCGTCCACCTTCTTCACGAGCATAGATGCGTTCGTCCTCCAAGCGGAACATCTTTGGCAAAGAAGGGCCAAAGACATCGCAGTCGAGCAATCCTACTTCATAGCCAAGGGCTGCAAGCGAAACGGCAAGGTTGGAAGCCACGGTGCTCTTA
>JALFTM010000166.1 GCA_022788345.1 Bacteroidales bacterium | reverse complement strand
TGCGGTCGTTATTCGTATGGTTGTAGCGCAGATCGAGCTGAGTCTCCAGATAGTTGGGAGTGCGTCGTTTGCGTCCGTTGTCCCATGTGAGATTGATGCCTGCGCTTTTGTTGGTGGTCAGTCCGCTTTGTCCGCCGAAGCCACGAGGTCCACCAAAGTTTTGATCGCCCGTGTTGTTCATCTGCCCGTAGGAGGTGATGCTACTATTGCTACTGAAACGCGCCACGAAAAGGCGGTTGTTATAGCGGTGTTTGTTGCCACCAGCAAGGTCGAGGTTGATGATCCATGTGTTGTCCAGCGAGCGTTTTGTAGAGAAGTCGAGTACGGTGGTTTCTTCGCCATCATCGATGCCCGTCATCTCGGTGTAGTCGCTTTTCTTCTGATAGGATTTCACCTTGCTCACCACTTCGGTGGGCAGGTTCTTCATTGCCACCTTAGTGTCTCCCTTGAAGAGGTCCTTGCCATTGATTAAAAATTCGCTCACCGTCTTGCCATTGACTGTGATTGTGCCATCGTCTTCTACTTGAACGCCGGGGAGTTGCTTCACCAAGGCTTCTAAGGTGCTACCAGCAGGTACACGATAGGCCGAGGCGTTGAACATTGTGGTGTCACCCACTTGTTGCACTTTTGCCGCCGTCGCCGTTACGACAGCTTCGGCCAGTGTCTTTTCCGTGCCGAGGATGCGCAGAGTGTCAGTCTTGAGCGTGTCGCCTTGCACGTTGAGCGTCTGCGTCACCGTCTTGTAGCCAATGTAAGACAGGCGCAAGTTGTAGCGTCCGGGAGTGGCTGATAGCGTGAATTTTCCTTGCTCGTTTGTGGTGGCGGCTGTCACAACATTGCCTTCGCTGAGGAGGGCTGCGGTGGCAAATTCGATGGGTTCGTTGGAGTGGTCGGCCACGATTGTGCCCACAACAACTGTTTTTTGCGCCACTGCTATGAGGGCATAGAGAGAGAGAACGAGGAGGAAAAATCTTTGCTTCATGCGGAGGAAATTAGAGGAGTATCTACAACGAGACAGAAGTGTAGATAAGGAAAGAATAACGATAAAAACTCAATGCAAAGTTAGCGTATTCAATGGGCTTAACTCCTCCTTATGCTGTTATTTTCCTCGCAAAAACGCCCCCGACAAGGATTTTATCGACAAATGCCCTTGTTTCATCGTTGTATCATTGTCTACCGCAAAGTGACCATAAACGACCCGCCTAAGACCAGCATATTCATCCATTCGTGGCTACTTCTACTATGCGATGGATTGAGATCATAGTCTAAGAAAAAACGCATTCCATAGTGGGGCTTTGCCTTGAAACTTAAAGAAATACCGCTGCCGAACGATAATGCTCCATTTGCTGTCAAAGTTGTGTTGGTGAGGGTGAGTTTGGGATAGTGAACGTATCCAGCAAGCAATTTACTGCCAATGGACCAGCGGGTGGATAGAGGATAGGAAAAATAGCCACCGATGGCGAAGGATACGGCATCGAGTGTGTTGTTTTCGGCCTGCTTGTCATTGACGATGATGGCTGTGTTCGATATGGCAAAGCGACCACCAAATCCGAGATATGGGTTGATGAAATAGGCCCCTTCGAGGCCAGCAACGCTTCCCGACGAGGTGCGAAATTCCATGCCCTCGGCGAGGTCGAAATGGCTCAAAGGGATGTTTACGCCGAGGTAGAGGCTGACAAAGGAGGGAGCGGCTAATCGGTCGAATAGATAGCTATCTTCAAACTTTTGGATACCTTTCTCTTTGAAGATGAGATCGGCTAAATAATAGCCCACTTCTGTGGAAAGGATGCCGATGCCAGCTCCTGTCAATACGTCGCTCAGCCAATGTTTGTTGTTGGCCATGCGCATCAGCCCCGTAGCAGATGCCACAGAATAGGCCCCAATGCCAATCCATGAGCTTTTGTGGCCATATTCTTTGGTGAGCATGGAAGCGGTCATGAACGCTGTTGCCGTGTGTCCTGAAGGGAAAGAGTGGTTGTTCGACCCATCGGGGCGCATCACATGGGTGGTGTTTTTCAACGTATTGATCACGCTGCCCATCAATAGCACAGAGAAGGCATCCGATGCCAGCATCCGTCCCCAAGAACTTCGGCTCTCAACACCCAATGCTTTCATGCCAAGCATGGCGATTGCTGGGGTGTATTGCAGATAGTCATCAAAATGGCGACGAAACTGTGGGAGATAGTCGTTGCGGAGATGGCGAAAATGAGTGTCTTCTTTCTTGACGATAGCACCAGCGATGATGAGAGGCACACCGACATAGGTCATTTGATAGAGAGACGAGGAGGTGAGGTTGTCGATTTTCTTACCCAAAGGAGAAATCTTTTGGTAGTGTAAACTATCGTTTGTGGGAAAGGAAATGCTGTCGCTCGTACTGCTGAAAATGCTATCTGAGGGGGTGGCACATATGCTTGTTATACATAAAAGGAATGAGAATAAGAGAGTTGTTCGTTTCATGTGTGTATTGTCGTTTCAGATGCGAGGTGCAAGGCAATATCGTTTGCTGTGAAAAATAAAAAATCAGAGGTTTTGAGTTTTCTTCCCTATACTGGTGGCAGAACGCCAAGCGCATGGCGGATTTTTTTCTTGCGCATGGCGACATCACGGGAAGCGCATGGCGTTTTTCGGGGATGCGCATGAAAAATAAAATCTCTTTAAGAGGCGGAAATACAGAGATTTATGGGTGTGTGTTTTTCGTTTAGAACCAGTCCTCTGCGAGAGGATGTGAGAAATTGAGTTTTCGGAATGTTTACGCCGAATTTACATATTCTCTGACCAAAAACAACCGAGCGAATAGCCTTTTACGGCCATTCGCTTGGTGGAAATTGGTTGGCAAAATGAGGAGTTGTCTCCTGCCAATGTGTTAGAACATCTTTTCGGGATAAGCGCCAGCATCGTGGAGGGCTTGGAACTTCTCAACAACAGCAGGGCGGTCTTCGGGATAAGTGACTCCGAACCATTTGCTTGTTGTGTCGAGCACTTGACAAGTGGCTTGACCGCTATTGATGAGATGGTCCACCATGAGCGGGATGAAAAATTCGCTCTTGAGGTTGGTGATGTTCTTCTCATCGCTGAGGAAGTTCTTGAAGTATTCGACCGAGTGGGCGAAATAGTCGGGTGTGAAGCCCCAGAAGTTCATCGAAACGGGCGTAGTGTCGGGAATAGAGACCCATTGGCCGTTCTCATCCTCGTATTTCACTTCGCCATCGATGCGTTGGATTTTGGTGCGTTCTACCACGCTGGTGAGGAAACCTGCTTCGTTTGTGGCACAAACGCCACGAGAAACGGTGCCACTCTCAGACAATGTGTTGCCTACGCGGAAACCCACCATGGCATACTTGCCTGTAGAGCCTTCGGGGAGGTTGCTCAAGAATTGTCCCATGACACGGAAAGAATCCCGATCGTAGAAGTCGTCACAGTTGAGCACAGCAAAAGGTTCTTTGATGGCACTTGCACCCATCATGACAGCATGGTTCGTTCCCCAAGGCTTCTCACGGCCTTCGGGGCAGGTGAAGCCCTCAGGAAGCGCATCCAAGGCTTGGAATACGAGTTCGCAAGGGATTTTGCTTTCATACTTGGTCAGGACGATGCGACGGAAGTCTTCTTCAAAGTCTTTGCGGATGACGAAGACGAGCTTGCCGAAGCCAGCATCGATGGCATCATGGATAGAATAGTCCATGATTGTTTCACCATGAGGACCGAGGGTGTCCAATTGCTTCAAGCCACCATAGCGGCTACCCATACCTGCTGCGAGGAGAAAGAGAGTAGGTTTCATCTTGTTTGAAAATGATGTAATAAGTGAGATTATTTTACCGCAAAAGTAGTAAATAAAATACAGAAAAGTCTTTATTTTCCTAAGAATTTTGCCACGGCTTCGGCGCAACGTTCGCCGTCAATGGCAGAAGAAACAATGCCACCTGCATAGCCAGCGCCTTCGCCACAGGGGTAGAGGCCCGGAGTGGACACGGAGGCCAGCGAGTCGCGGTCGCGGACAATGCGCACAGGGGAGGATGTGCGCGTTTCAGAAGCGATGAGGAGGGCATCGTTGGTGAGGAAGCCACGACTCTTTTGCCCAAAAATGCGGAAGCCCTCGGCCAAGCGTGAGGCGATGAAACGTGGCATCCAAAAGTGGAGAGGAGAGGAAAGGACACCGGGCGTATAGCTCGTGCGTGGAAGGTCGTAGGAGAGACGGCCATTGACGAAATCGGCCATGCGTTGTGCAGGTGCCACCTGTGTGCGTCCGCCTTGCAACCATGTGTCGCGTTCCAAGGCTTGCAGGAAGTGCATCATCCGCAGTTCGCCCGATGCTCGGCCATCGATATCGTGGCTTTGTAGGAAGTCGGCCAAGGCGGTGTTCAAGTCTTCTGGGCGTGTTTCTACAACCATGCCCGAATTGCTCCATGCCGAGCCACGATTGCTGGGACTCATGCCATTGACCACCACTTCTTCGGGCGCACTGGCCGCAGGCACAACTGTGCCACCCGGACACATACAAAAGCTATAAACGCCACGGCCTTGCACTTGAGTGACATAACTGTATTCTGCCGCAGGAAGATATTTGCCACGCCCAGCTTTGTTGTGATATTGTATTTGGTCGATGAGATGGGAGGGGTGCTCGATGCGGACACCGATGGCGAGTCCTTTCTCCTCGATTTGTACGGGCGACTGGGCAAGATAAGTGTACATATCCCTTGCCGAGTGTCCCGTGGCGAGGATGACAGGCCCATGAAACTCGCGGCCATCAGCTGAATGTGCGCCCACAACGGTGTCGCCACTGAAGAGCAAACCCTCAATGCGTGTATTAAAGTGTACTTCTCCGCCCGAAAGAATGATTTGGCGGCGCATGCGTTCAATGATTTGTGGCAATTTATCGGTGCCGATGTGGGGATGAGCATCGGCCAAAATGTCGAGCTTTGCCCCGTGTTGGCAGAAAATGCGTAGGATGCGCTCCACACTGCCCCGTTTCTTGGAGCGGGTATAGAGTTTACCATCCGAGAAAGCTCCTGCTCCGCCCTCGCCAAAGGCGTTGTTACTGTTGGGATCAACGAGGTGTTGGCGAGAAATGAGGGCGATGTCCCTGCGGCGTTCGTGAACATCTTTGCCTCGCTCTACAAGAATGGGACGCAAACCAAGCTCTATCAGCCGAAGAGCGGCAAAAAGCCCACCTGGTCCTGCGCCGACCACTACCACTGCGGGCGCTTTCTCTACATCGGGATAGACGTAAGGCTCGAAGTTGAGCAAAGGGGCTTTCTCATTGACATAAACCTCAAGGGTGAGATTGACATATATTTGTCGCTGACGGGCATCGATGGAGCGACGACGGATGCAGACATCGTAGATGGTGCGCACATCGATGGCCAACTCATCGGCACACCAGCGTTTGAGGCGTTCTTCAACGGCGGCTACGTCAGGTGTGACACGGAGGTTGAGAGTATGAATCATGTGTGGAGGAGGTTACGGTTACGGATGCGCCATTCGGCAGGATAGAGGTTGTTGGCACGATTGCCCAAGTTGTTGAGAAAACCTAAGGGATGGTCTTCATAGCAGGCCAAGACATAGCCACGGGGAACATCTTCAGCGAGGGTCAAAGCCTCGCGTGACAAATAGGTCAAGGCATCGGGACGGCTGAGATGGACCTTTGGAAAAGATGCTGGCTGGAGGGCGAGCGAGAGTGCCAATTCGGGTTGCGGAATGAGCTTTTTGCCTTTGGCTTCTGCGAGCAGCACGCCAGCACGCACGATGCGTACGGAGCGAGAGAGGCGTTCCAAAGTGTTGAAATGTATCTCTGGAATGGCGGCCAAAAGGTGTTCGTCGGGGGCGAAAAAGGCAAAGCGATCGGGAGAGGTGAGCCAGCTGTTCACCTGTTGGGGGAAAATTCGCTTGAGACGCCCGCTTTTGCTTTTTCGAGGTTTGGCAGTAGCGGCATCACGGGCATTGTGTTTGCGGAGAAGTGCCAAGAAGAAGCCTTCGCCCTTGGCACGGTGGGGATAGAAATGGATGCCGAAATCGGTGGCGACTGTGCCCCAGTCTTCGTTGGTTGGGAGGGGTATGTAATCTGCTCCAAGCTCTTCACAGATGAAGCGCACGTTGTTTTCACACTCTTCGGTATTGAACGTGCAAGTGCTATACACCAAGAACCCACCCTCACGGAGCGACGGCCACACATCGGCAATGATTTTTTGCTGACGTTCCGCACAAAGCGATACATTGGCCAGCGACCATTCGTCCACCGCCCCTTCGTCTTTGCGGAACATGCCCTCTCCAGAACATGGCACATCGGCTGCGATGATGTCGAAGAGGTGGGTGTGTTGGCCAAAGGCGTCGGGATAAGCCTGCGTGACAATCGTAGCGGGATGCCCCCACTTGGCCAAATTCTCAGCCAAGATGGCGGCACGCAAAGGGATGGGCTCGTTGGCGACCAAGAGGCAGTCGTCGGGGATCAGACTGCGCCAATGGGTGCTTTTACCTCCAGGAGCAGCACAGAGATCGAGCATGGCAGTGGGCACAATGTCCATGGCCTGAAAGGCTTGTTCGATGAACATAGACGCAGCCTCTTGCACATAGTAGCATCCTGCATGGAATCGTGGGTCAGCCGTGAACGTGGGGCGTTCGTCAAGATAACGGCCCAAGGAAGCCCAAGGTACGGGAGATGTGGCCATGGCTATGGCCTCTCCTTTGATGGGGTGCAGGCGAAGGCTCACGGGAGGAAGCGTTGCTGTAATAGCAGTGCAAAGCCTCTGTGTCTCAGTCTCGCCCAAAAGCGTTTGCATTTGGTTTACAAAATCGACTGGGAGGTTTCTTTCCATTGTTTGTGCGATGATAATAATGTACAAAGGTACGCAAAAAATCTCGCCATCTGCACAGATAGACGCATGAGAACATCAGTGCAGATGGCGAGAGAGGGGAAGGAGCGTTTACTTGGTAAGGGCTACTTCGATATTGTTTTGAATGAGTTCATTACCGGGGTAGCCACCTTCTGTGAGATTGTCGTAGGCTGTAGAGCCGTCCTTGTTGAGGAGCAGGTAGGCAGGGATACCCGTGATGTTCAGTAACTTTCCGAGACTTTCCCATTGTGTCTTAGTCAGGCGATAGTGGTCGCCATCGATACTGGGTAGCATCTCTTGCCAAGTGTTCAATGGTGAGGTTTCTCCCGTGATATAGACGAAAGCCACACCCTTGTTAATATATGTAGGCTTAATCTTATCGATCTCTTTCATCGCCATGCGACAAGGGCCACACCAAGTGGCCCAAAAATCGACAAGGGCTACACGGCCTTCATAGTTTTTCTTGATGGCAGCGAGCAACTTTTCACCTGTGAGATGAGCTGGGAGTGTTTTCACGATAGCCTTTTGAGGGGCTGGCGTGGCGATGGTTACGGACATCGCATCGTTGGCCTGCATGCTCGTACCAAAGGCGAGGAAGGCCATAAAGAGGAGACATAGTTTTTTCATCATT
>JALFTM010000165.1 GCA_022788345.1 Bacteroidales bacterium | reverse complement strand
ACATTGCATATATGTATCTGCCTATTTCTCATTCAAAGCCTATCGCATTCAGTCGTAATTTTGTATTTTTGCAACATCATAAGTTTAGAAACACCTCAAATAGAGGTTTGAAAAATTGCATAATGGAAATACTTATACCTTCGATAGATAATTTAACTGAAGCTGCCCATAGCTTTATAAAAGCAATGGGCGAGAATACAGTCTTTGCTTTTTATGGAAACATGGGCGTTGGGAAGACTACTTTTATAAAAGCACTTTGCCAAGCTCTCCATGTTAGTGATACGGTAAACTCACCTACTTTTAGTATTGTCAACGAATATCGCTCAGACGAGACAGGCGAACTCATTTATCACTTCGATTTTTACCGCATTAAAAAGCTGGAAGAGGTCTTCGATATGGGGTATGAAGATTATTTTTATAGTGGCGCAGTTTGTCTTATTGAATGGCCTGAACTCATAGAAGAAGTATTACCTGCCGATACCGTCTACGTGCATATTGAAGAGCTTGAAAACGGCACACGACGGCTCACGATGAAGCAACAATGCTAAAGAAACCGCAGAGACAAGCCCTCTGTCTCAATATAATTATGTACTTTTGTAGGTAAATAAAAGTCTACATCAGAGCTATGCTGACGATTAAACAAATCATCGATAACAGAGAGGCCGTTCTTTGTGGCCTTGCAAAAAAACATTTTAAGGATGCCGAGGCCGTCATTGATCGTGTCTTGGCGATTAACACCGTTCGCAAAGAAGCTCAGGCTGAACTTGATGCACGCTTGGCTCAACTAAAAAAGCTATCGCAGAACATTGGCGCTTTGATGAAGGCTGGCCAAAAGGACGAAGCCGAGAAAGCAAAAGCAGAAGTAGCAGAGCTAAAGGCAGGCAATGGTAGAATAGAGGAGCAAATGTCCAACGCCGCAACAGAGTTGGAACAAATTTTGCTCACAATTCCTAATGTCCCTTATGACATCGTTCCTGAAGGCTTTGGAGCTGAAGACAATGTAGTGGTGAAGACAGGAGGCCAAGAAACGGAACTGCCTGAAAACCCACTTCCTCACTGGGATATCGCTAAGAAGTATAACTTGATAGACTTCGATCTTGGCGTGAAAATTACAGGTGCTGGATTTCCTGTCTACATCGGTTGGGGAGCACGCCTGCAACGCGCACTTATCAACTTCTTTTTAGATGAAGCAAGAAATGCTGGCTATACGGAAATCATTCCTCCCACAGTAGTGAATGCCGCAAGTGGATATGGCACCGGGCAATTGCCAGATAAAGAGGGGCAGATGTATCATTGTCAAACAGACGACTTCTATCTTATCCCAACAGCAGAAGTGCCTGTGACAAACATCTATCGTGATGTCATCCTTGATGAAAAGGATTTACCAATCAAGAATTGCGCCTACACGGAATGTTTCCGTCGAGAAGCTGGCTCTTATGGTAAAGATGTACGTGGCTTGAATCGCTTACATGAATTTGCGAAAATTGAGATTGTACGCATCGATACGCCAGAACATGCCGCACAATCGCACCAAGAAATGCTTGATCACGTAGAAGGTCTGTTGCAGAAACTGGAACTCCCCTATCGTATTCTCCGTCTCTGTGGTGGCGACATGAGCTTTACGGCTGCTGTCTGCTACGATTTTGAAGTCTATAGCGAAGCACAGCAACGTTGGTTGGAGGTTAGCTCTGTGTCTACATTTGACACCTACCAAGCCAATCGTCTCCATTGTCGCTATCGTACGGCCGACAAGCGCATTGAACTTTGCCATACATTGAATGGTTCTGCCCTTGCACTACCTCGTATCCTTGCAGCTTTGTTGGAGAACTTCCAAACTCCAGAAGGTATTCGCATACCTAAGGCTTTGCAACCTTATGTTGGTGCAGAAATCATTTGCTAATCTTTTAATGAATGGCCTGCTTATGAAAAAAGAGAACACTATTTCATACCCCGTGTGAGATGGCTGTTCTCTTTTCCCTTTTCTAAGAACAGATACTACTTCCTCATTATTCAAACTCTACGATGGAAACTCTCAAACATGAATGCGGTGTAGCGATGATACGCTTGCTCAAACCATTGTCGTACTATCAAGAGAAGTATGGCACTTGGCGTTATGGTCTCAACAAACTCTACCTCCTTATGGAAAAGCAACACAATCGTGGGCAAGAAGGAGCGGGGTTGGCTTGTGTCAAACTCAATGTTGCACCGGGAGAAGAATTCATGTTTCGGGAACGAGCCTCAGGCTCCTCAGCCATAGAAGAGATTTTCAAAAACATCGCAACCAAATTCAAAGAAGAAGAGCAACACTATAATAGTGTACATGAAATAGAACAGCATCTCCCTTATGCAGGAGAACTTTACATGGGACACCTGCGCTACTCAACGACAGGAAAACGTGGGCTTTCCTATGTACATCCTTTCATGCGTCGCAATAATTGGCGAGCAAAGAACCTGTGTTTTTGTGCAAATTTCAACTTGACTAACGTCGACGAGGTATTTGATATCATGTCGGAGAAAGGGCAACATCCTCGCATGGTGGCCGATACCTTTCTCCTCTTAGAGCAATTGGGACACCGCCTCGATCGTGAGAGTGAACGTTGCTTTGAGGATGCCAAGCGCAAAGGATTGACGGACCAAGCCATTACAAACTATATAGAAAAGCATATTAACGTTGCCAATATCCTTAAAGAAGCAGCTCCATCATGGGATGGTGGCTATGTTATCTGTGGACTGACTGGTAGCGGTGAGCTATTCAGCATGCGCGACCCTTGGGGCATCCGACCTGCATTTTGGTATAAAGACGACGAAGTCCTTGTCATTGCCAGTGAACGCCCCGTCATTCAAACCACATTTGACCTTGATGTACATGATGTTCATGAGATGTTGCCAGGACAAGCCATATTGATGACCAAAGACGGCAATTTCCGCACCGAGCAAGTACTTGAACCTAAGAACTTCTCTGGTTGCTCTTTTGAACGCATCTATTTCAGCCGTGGCAGCGATGCCGACATTTATCAAGAACGTAAGGAACTGGGCAAACAGTTGGTGTTGCCAATCCTTCGTGCTATTGATGGCGACATAGACAACTCTGTACTCTCCTATATACCAAACACAGCAGAAGCCTCCTATATGGGATTGGTAGCGGGATTTAACGAGATGAACAACGAGTTGAAGTACGAGCGTATTCAATCATTGATTGATGATGTCACCATCGATCCAAAAACTCGTGAAGAAGAACTCCGCCACCTGCTTAACCATTCTGTGCGCGCAGAGAAAATCGCTTGGAAAGATATCAAGATGCGCACGTTTATTACAGAGGGAAATAGTCGCAATGACTTAGCAGCACACGTTTATGACGTAACCTATGGTTGCGTTCGTCCAAACACCGATAATCTTATTGTCATAGACGACAGTATTGTCCGTGGCACTACATTGCGAGAAAGCATCATTCGCATTCTCTCCCGTTTGCATCCTAAGCGCATTGTCATTGTTAGCTCTGCCCCTCAAGTGCGTTATCCAGATTATTATGGTATTGACATGCCTCACCTTAATGAACTGATCGCTTTCAAAGCCGCTGTGGCACTACTCAAAGAGCGTGGTGAAGAGCATCGCTTAGACGACATTTATGCCAAATGTAAAGCACAAGAGAAATTGGCTAAGGAAGATATTCAAACTTATGTAACTGATGTCTATGCCGGCTTTAGCGATGAAGAAATTTCAAAGAAAATTGTTGAACTGTTACGCCCAGAGGGTATTGACACAGAAGTGCATATTGTTTACCAAAGCTTAGAAGGTTTGCACAGAGCAATACCAAACTTCCCCGGTGATTGGTACTTCAGTGGACACTTCCCTACTCCCGGAGGACGCAAACGTTTGAATCAAGCGTTCATCGACTATTACGAAAATAGTTATTCAAAATAAAGAAACTTCGTCATCTATTGAGACGAGGCACATCTCGTCTTTAAGAACGAAAAAAGTTCCGATGATGGCATGATGTGCCTCGTCTATATATAAACGATACTCCGAACCCCAATATATTATTATCTACTTATGCGCAATGCACAATTGATTTTGGAAGATGGTACTGTGTTCAGCGGTAAATCTTTTGGTTATGAAGGCTCTGTAGCGGGCGAAGTTGTGTTTAGCACAGCCATGACGGGCTATGTTGAAAGTCTCACAGATCCTTCGTATGCAGGCCAGTTAGTAACGCTCACCTATCCCATTGTGGGCAACTATGGTGTTCCTTCAACCTCACTCGTAGAAACAACGAAAGCTCAACATGGTTTACACACTTTTATGGAAAGTGATAAGATTTACCTCTCTGCCCTTATCGTTAGTGAGTATAGTGAAAACTACAGCCATTGGAATGCACAGGAAAGCCTTGGCGATTGGTTGAAGCGCGAACGAGTGCCAGGAATTACAGGCATTGATACGCGTGAGCTAACCAAAGTTCTGCGCGAACATGGTGTTATGCATGGGAAAATCCTCATTGAAGGCGTGGGCGATGAGCCAGAGTTTAAGGCTTACAGCGATATCAATTATGTGGCTGAAGTATCGTGTAAGGAAATCATTCGCTATAACGAAGGAGCAGACAAAAAGGTCGTCCTTGTGGACTGTGGCGTGAAGAATAACATTCTACGCTGCTTAGTAGATAGAGGTGTCGAAGTCATTCGTGTTCCTTGGGACTACGATTTCAATTCTCTGGACTTCGATGGTCTTTTCTTGGCCAATGGTCCAGGTGACCCAAACAATTGTGAGGTCGCTGTGGCCAATATCAAAAACTTTCTTGGGGGAAAGGTACGCCCTCTGATGGGCATTTGCATGGGCAATCAACTCTTGGCAAAGGCCGTTGGTACATCTGTCTATAAGTTAAAGTATGGACATCGCAGCCACAATCAACCAGTGCGCATGGTGGGTACAAATAAGTGTTATATCACCAGTCAAAACCATGGCTTCGCTGTTGATGCGTCAAAACTTCCTGCCGATTGGACTTCTTATTTTGAGAACATGAATGACGGCTCTAACGAAGGCATTTGCCACAAGCATAACCCTTGGTATTCTGCCCAGTTCCATCCCGAAGCATTTGGCGGACCTGTAGATACGATGTTTCTCTTTGACAACTTTATTAAAAACCTTTCGCTTTAACCCTCAAGAATAGAAATTGATATGAAAGATAACATCAAGAAAGTGCTAATTCTCGGTTCTGGTGCACTTAAGATTGGAGAAGCTGGTGAATTTGATTATTCAGGTTCACAAGCGCTAAAAGCTCTACGGGAAGAGGGTATCGAGACTGTACTGATAAATCCAAACATTGCCACAGTACAAACCAGCGAAGGCGTTGCAGATCACATTTATTTTCTACCCGTTACACCTTTCTTTGTAGAGAAAGTCATTGAAAAGGAACGTCCACAAGGCATTCTTCTTGCTTTTGGCGGGCAAACAGCTCTCAATTGCGGAGTCTCGCTCTATCAGTCTGGCATTTTTGAAAGATATAATGTAGAGGTGCTGGGCACACCCGTACAGGCCATCATTGACACCGAAGATCGCGAACTCTTCGTAGGAAAGCTTAACGAAATAGATGTAAAGACCATTAAGAGTGAAGCATGCGAAACAATTGAAGAAGCCTGCCGTGCGGCATCAACGTTGGGCTATCCTGTTATCCTCCGTGCGGCTTATGCACTGGGAGGACTTGGTTCTGGCTTCTGCGACAACGAGGAAGAACTTGTCAAACTTGCAGAGAAAGCATTTGCTTTCTCCCCTCAAGTATTGGTAGAAAAAAGTCTTAAGGGCTGGAAAGAAATTGAGTATGAGGTAGTACGTGATAAGTACGACAACTGTATTACAATTTGTAATATGGAAAACTTCGACCCTTTGGGCATCCATACGGGCGAGAGTATCGTTATCGCTCCCTCTCAAACGCTCACCAACAGCGAATACCACAAACTCCGTGAACTTAGCATTCGCATAGTTCGTCACATAGGCATTGTTGGTGAATGTAATGTTCAATATGCTTTTGACCCTTATTCAGAGGACTATCGCGTAATTGAGGTGAATGCCCGTCTAAGCCGGTCGTCTGCTTTAGCCTCTAAGGCCACAGGCTATCCTCTGGCTTTTGTGGCAGCAAAGTTGGGACTCGGCTATGGACTATTTGAGTTGAAAAACTCTGTGACCAAAACCACAACTGCTTTCTTTGAGCCAGCTTTGGACTATATCGTTTGTAAAATTCCTCGATGGGATTTAGGAAAATTCCATGGCGTAGATCACGAACTTGGCAGTAGTATGAAAAGCGTGGGCGAGGTCATGGCCATAGGACGCACTTTTGAGGAAGCCATACAGAAAGGTATCCGTATGATTGGTCAAGGCCTGCATGGTTTTGTAGGTAATCGTGACATCCACTTTGAAAACATCAACCAAGCCCTCTGTGAGCCTACCGACAAGCGCATTCTTGTCATAGAGAAAGCTTTCGAAGCGGGATATACAGTGGATAAAATTCACGAACTCACCAAAATTGATCGCTGGTTCTTACAGAAGCTCTTTAATGTCTATAACATTTATCAAGACCTGCAAAAAGCCAAGAGTTTAGATACTCTCGACGCCAATCTACTTCGACTGGCCAAGCGTCAAGGCTTCACCGATTTCCAAATAGCTCGTGCCCTTGGCCTTGAGAAGACACAGAAGATGAACGATGCTATCCTGCAAGTACGCCACCATCGCAAACAGTTGGGTATCGTACCTTTCGTAAAACAGATAGACACGCTTGCTGCAGAATATCCAGCACAAACGAACTATTTGTACCTAACCTACTCAGGCGTTACTCACGATATTGTTTACGAACATGACAAACGCTCGGCTGTTGTGCTTGGTTCAGGGGCGTATCGTATTGGTAGTTCTGTAGAGTTCGACTGGTGTGGTGTGCAGGCTCTCAACACGTTGCGCAAGGAGGGGTATCGTTCGGTAATGATTAACTTCAATCCTGAAACCGTTTCTACGGACTACGACATGTGTGATCGTCTCTATTTCGACGAACTCACCTTTGAACGTGTCATGGATATTTTGGAACTTGAAGATCCCTTTGGGGTCATTGTTTCCACAGGTGGCCAGATACCGAATAATCTTGCTATCCGCCTCGACCAACAGCAAGTGCCTATTCTTGGCACAACTGCGCAATCAATTGACAATGCTGAAGATCGCGAGAAATTTTCTGCCATGCTCAATCGCATAGGGGTTGACCAACCTGCTTGGCGTGCCCTAACGAGTATGGATGACATTTGCGAGTTTATCGCTGAAGTAGGTTTTCCCGTACTGGTGCGTCCATCCTATGTGCTTTCGGGTGCTGCTATGAATGTTTGCTCCAATATGGAAGAACTGGAACGCTTCCTTCACATGGCCGCCAATGTGTCAAAAGAGCATCCTGTAGTTGTATCTCAATTCATTGAGCATGCTAAAGAGGTAGAAATGGATGCTGTGGCCAAAGATGGTGAAATCATTGCTTATGCCATTAGCGAGCATATCGAATTTGCAGGTGTACATTCTGGGGATGCAACCATACAATTTCCTCCTCAGAAACTATATATTGAAACGGCACGACGCATCAAAAAGATTTCTCGGAAAATAGCCAAAGAATTGAACATATCAGGTCCTTTCAATATCCAATTTCTTGCTCGAGACAATGACATTAAAGTTATCGAATGTAATCTTCGTGCCTCACGCAGTTTCCCCTTTGTGAGCAAAGTGTTGAAAATTAACTTCATTGAATTGGCCACTCGTGCCATGCTCGGTCTCCCAGTAGAGAAGCCCAAGAAAAATCTCTTTGACCTCGACTATGTTGGTATTAAGGCCAGTCAGTTCTCTTTCAATCGATTGCAAAAAGCAGATCCTGTATTAGGAGTAGACATGAGTTCTACAGGTGAAGTTGGATGTTTGGGCGAAGACACCCGTGATGCCCTCCTCAAGAGCATGTTCTCTGTTGGCCTTCGTATCCCTAAAAAAGGAATCCTCCTTTCTACGGGTAACACTGTACAGAAAACAGCAATGCTGTCTGCTGCTAAAGAGCTACACAAGAAGGGTTACTCACTCTATGCCACAGAAGGTACCAGCCGTTTCTTGGCAGAAAACGATGTGCCCAACACCCGTGTTTATTGGCCAACAGAGACACAACAACCGCAAGCACTTGATTTAATGTATCAAGGAGAGATTGACATGGTTGTAAACATACCTAAGAACCTCACGTCTCATGAATTGTCCAATGGATACACCATTCGCCGTGCGGCCATAGACCGTAACATTCCCCTTCTCACAAACGCCCGCTTAGCGAGTGCTTTCATCCAGTCATTTTGCTCCATGACAATGGAAGATTTGGAAATCAAGAGTTGGGGGGAATACTAAGCGGAGACATCAAGTATTCAAATATAAAAGGTAAATTTCTATGTCCTTCCCTTTGGGATAGCTATCCTAAAGAGGAGGACATAGGAATATAACTCAAAGTAAATAGTATGTTTTAAGCCGATTCTTGGCATAGTTGGTTTATTTACACGATCTTCTATTTCTTAGACAAAACTCTTTATAAATTTGCCCCACCTAAAACGCCCTATATACATTTTTAGGAAACCATATACAATCATCTGTTTTTCACGCTATTATAAAACACAAAAAGGAACTACGCAATCTATGAACTTTAGTTGCGCCTAAAAATTTTTCTGGAGGCGCAGGAAGAATTTTCTTGAAGCGCAAGTAGGAATACGAGGCTATGTTGATAGAAAACTCGCAAATAACCTTGCGAAAATAGATAAGTAATCTATGCAAATTAAAATTATTGTTGGAGATATCACCCAACTACCAGTTGAAGCAATCGTAAACGCAGCCAATCCTTCGCTTTTGGGAGGTGGCGGTGTAGATGGTGCTATCCATCGTGCTGCAGGAATGGAATTAAAGGTAGAATGCATGAAGCTCGGAGGTTGTGAAACTGGACAAAGTAAGATAACAAAAGGCTATAAGCTACCTTGCAAGTATGTCATTCATACTGTAGGACCTATTTTCCATGGTAAAGAAGATGAGCCCGCCTTATTAGCATCATGCTATCAAACAGCCCTTAGAATAGCCCAAGAGCGAGGCATAAAGACTATAGCTTTTCCTTGTATAAGCACTGGTGTATATGGCTATCCGAAAGCTGAAGCTGCTCAGATTGCTCTAAAAGCCATCAAAGAAAGCGATTATGATGGCGAAGTAACCATCTGCTGTTTTTGCAATG
>JALFTM010000164.1 GCA_022788345.1 Bacteroidales bacterium | reverse complement strand
CGGGTCAATTTAGATACCTTGGCTTTTGAAGGCAACGGACAGCTGGAAATGACAGACGAAGCCACAGGCAAGGTTATTTATTGCACGTCTTTTTCCACTCTCTTTCAAGAGTGGCAAACGACGGAAGAAGCCAGTCGCTTGCGCCGTTCGTTTGAGCATACAGTGCTCGTACCTGCTCCGAAAGGAAAGGTGAAGGTGCGCATGACTCTCACCGATCACCACCGCCGGCCTTCTGCTACAATTGTACAGACAATAGACCCAAAGGACATCTTGATTGAACATCGTCAGCCAAAACCTGCCTATCCTGTACGCACCATTCAGCAGTCGGGGAGCGTCGCTGATAAAATAGACCTCGTGTTTGTGGCAGAAGGATATATGGAAGCAGAGATGGACTTGTTCTATAAAGATGTGAACAATGCGGTCGATGCTTTGTTCAAGCATGCTCCTTTTGGCAAATACCGCAATCGGTTCAATATCTTGGCAGTGGCGGCTCCTTCTGCTCAGAGCGGTGTGAGTGAACCCTTGAAGAATGTTTGGAACGAAACGCCAATGGCCAGCCATTTTAGTACTTTCTATTCTGATCGCTACTTGATGACCGAACATCTTTGGCAAATGCACAGCCGCTTGGCGGGTGTTCCTTATGAACACATTATTATCTTAGCCAATACGCCCACTTATGGAGGTGGCGGTATTTACAACTATTATATGCTTACCTCCTCACGTCAAGAGTGGTTTCGACCTGTTGTAGTGCATGAGTTTGGACATAGTTTTGCAGGATTGGCCGATGAGTATTACTACGATGACCAATATGAGCAGTACTATCACCCCGGTGTAGAGCCTTGGGAGTGGAATATAACAACCTTGACAGATTTCAAGCACAAATGGGCGGATATGGTCAAAGATACCACGAAGTATAATGTAGGGAAAGTTGGGCTTTACGAAGGCGGAGGCTATCAGTCGAAAGGAGTTTTCCGTCCTTCTTACAACTGCCGTATGCGCACCAATGAGCATCCAGACTTCTGTCCTGTATGTCAGCGTGCCTTAGAACACGCAATAAAATTCCATACAGAGGAAATTTGAGAAATCAGCGACCATGTCATTAAGCGAGCGCAATTGCCTTTTGGCTGTTGTGCTCGCTTAGTGGTTTAGTATGGAAGATAATTTATGTTTTGGAAAATCTTTTTATGTTTTCTGCGTGGCTTTATTTTACGCCATGCAGGAGTTGTAAGGCGACCAATGCTTAGTGTTTTTCTTTGATGCGTAGGCAGGAAAAACGCCTTGCGCCTCTCGGAAAAGCCCTTAGATGTGAGAAAAAGAGCGAGGAATGTTTCGATAGAAACACTCCTCGCTTGATGTTATGACAAAGATAATGTAGAAAACAGGTTTTTCCAAATGAGTTTCCTTTGAAATCTTAAAAATGTGAGGGAGAGCAAAGGAGTAGTTTTGGAAAAATATGGCAGCTAAAGTTGGAAAGTTGAGAGAAGTACTTTGGTGGAGCATCAAGACCTGTGTTTGTCTTTTGCGAAAAATAGAGTAAACACATTGCTCTCAGTAAAAAAATACAAGAAGAGAAGCGATGAAGCCATATTCAAGCACTTGTGAAAGTGGTGAAAGTCTTATTTTTTTCGTAAGTTTGCAATAAGTTAGGTGCATTCCGAAATTTCGTCTCCGCTATTAGGCGTGTAGCACCTGATACCGCACCTTTTTTAATAAGATAATCAATACATTCATTATGGGATTTTTTAGCATATTCTCCAAGAAAGAAAAGAAAGAAGTGCTTGACGCTGGTTTGGAAAAAACCAAGACAAGTGTGTTCGACCGCATCACGCACGCCATTGCAGGTAAGTCGAAAGTGGATGATGAGGTTTTGGATAACTTGGAGGATGCACTCGTCACTTCGGATGTGGGTGTGGAAACTACGCTCGAAATCATTCGTCGCATCGAGGAACGTGTTGCCCGTGACAAGTATGTCAGCACGGCCGAACTGATGAAACTTCTCAAAGAAGAAATTGCCAACCTTTTCACGGGAGCCAATACGGAGGGCTTTGATATTCCAGAGGGAAAACGTCCTTTTGTCATCATGGTGGTTGGTGTGAATGGGGTAGGAAAGACGACCACGATTGGAAAACTCGCCTATCAATTCAAACAAGCCGGCAAGAAAGTGGTGCTCGGAGCCGCCGATACCTTTCGTGCAGCAGCAGTAGACCAATTGGTGATTTGGGGCGAGCGTGTTGGAGTTCCTGTCGTGAAGCAACAGATGGGAAGCGACCCTGCGAGTGTAGCTTTCGATACGCTCAGCTCGGCCAAAGCCAATGATGCTGATGTTGTCATCATTGACACAGCAGGTCGTTTGCACAACAAGGTGAACCTGATGAATGAGCTGACAAAAATTAAGAACGTGATGCAGAAGGTTGTACCTGACGCTCCCGATGAAGTGCTACTCGTGCTCGATGGCTCAACAGGACAAAACGCTTTTGAACAAGCCAAGCAGTTTATCAAGGCTACAGAAGTGACTTCCTTGGCTATCACAAAACTCGACGGCACAGCCAAAGGTGGCACAGTGATAGGTATCTCTCATGAATTGTCCGTGCCTGTTCGATACATCGGATTGGGTGAGCAGATGACCGACCTTCAACCCTTTAATGCGCACGAGTTTGTAGAAAGCCTTTTTGATGGCATTAAACTCTGATTTTTTATACGACTTTAGGATAGACCCTATGCTTGCATAGGACATAACATATTTGAATGAAACATTCCGTAGACTTGATAACGATGGGCTGTTCCAAGAACCTTGTGGACTCGGAACGCCTGCTTCAACTCTTTGCCGAACATGGCTATGCCACTTATCACGACCCAGAAGAAGTACATGGCGACATTGCGATTGTGAACACTTGTGGTTTTATTAACGATGCTAAGGAAGAGAGTATCAACATGATACTCGAACTCTGCAATTTGAAAGAAGCAGGTAAGCTAAAAGGCCTTTACGTCATGGGGTGCTTGTCTGAGCGCTACCGCAAAGAGCTTGAAGAAGAAATTCCTCAAGTAGACAAGTTTTATGGCAAGTACGACTGGAAACAATTGGTACAAGACTTGCCCGCAGTAGAAGGGGGAAAATTACATCGTGGACGCTTACTGACGACCCCTTCGCACTTTGCTTATTTGAAAATCGCGGAAGGATGCGACCGCCGCTGTGCTTTTTGTGCCATTCCGCTCATCACTGGCAAACATCATAGCCGTACCATTGAGGATATTCTTCAAGAGGTAGAGGAATGTGTGGCAGCTGGTGTAAAAGAATTTCAAGTCATTGCGCAAGAGTTGACCTACTATGGTATGGATATCTACCAAGAGCAACGTCTTCCCGAACTCATCGAACGTATGGCGAAAGTGCCGGGTGTGGAATGGATACGCCTACATTATGCCTATCCCAACAACTTCCCGATGGATTTGTTACGGGTGATTCGCGAGAATGATAATGTGTGCAATTATTTGGATATTGCATTGCAACACATCTCGGACAATGTGCTGATGCGCATGCGACGCAACGTGACGAAAGCAGAGACAGAAGCACTGATTAAAAAGATACGTGAAGAAGTGCCGGGCATCTGCATTCGTACCACCTTGCTTGTGGGATTTCCCGGCGAAACGGAGGAAGATTTTGAGCAACTCATGGACTTCGTTAAACGTGCACGCTTCGATCGTATGGGAGCTTTCTCTTACAGTGAAGAAGAAGGCACTTTTGCCGCAAAAAACTACGATGACGATGTGCCCGAAGAGGTTAAGCAAGCACGTATGGACCGCCTCATGAAGCTACAAGAGGGCATCTCGACAGAACTCTGTGCAGAGAAAATAGGACAGGTATTTAAGGTGATGATTGACCGACAAGAGGGCGATTACTATATCGGTCGCACAGAGCACGACTCGCCTGATGTGGATTGCGAAGTGTTGATCCCCGTTTCGGAGGGACAGCTCAAAATTGGAGAGTTCTGTTTGGCGGAAATTGTAGCGTCGGAGGAATACGACCTTTATGGGCATTTGATTAAACACGATACGGCATTGTAGAGTTATGACAAACAAAGAGTTTCTTCAAGCGATGAGCTTACGTCTCGAACTTCCTGAGGCAGAGATAAAAGAAATGACAACCCTGTTTGTAGAAACGTTGGTTGATCATTTGGAGGATGGTGAGAGTTTCAACGTCCAAGGCTTCGGTGTCTTTGAAGTCAAGAAGAAGCTCGAACGCATTGCAGTAAGTCCCAGTACAAAGCAGCGGATGCTCATTCCGCCAAAGCTTGTAATAAGTTTTAAGCCGGGACCTACGCTTAAAGAGAAGTTCAAGTAAATCTTTGCCTATGGCTACGGAAAAGAAATTGACGCTTCAATCATTCACAGAATTGTTTGTTGCACGAGTGAATCAGCCTGAACGCAAGGCTGAAGCTTTTGTGCGCACTTTCTTTGAGGTGATAGAGCAAGGATTAGCAAAGGATGGTTTTGCGAAGATCAAAGGTTTTGGAACGTTTAAGCTGGTAGCAGTAAATCCTCGAGAGAGTGTCAATGTTAATACAGGCGAGCGCATTCAAATCACGGGGCACACAAAAGTGACGTTTACGCCTGATGCGACCTTGCGCGACCTTGTGAACAGCCCTTTTGCAGATTTCACGACTATTGTCTTAGCAGATGGTGTAGACATTGCAGCACTCGAAAACTTGAAGGAAGAAGAAGTTGAAACGCTTGAAATTCCAGAAGACGAAGCAGAAACACTCAATGTTTGCGCTGATGGCAAAGCAGGCAATGATTTTGAGCAGGTAGTGCTGGACGAAGAAAAGGATACGCCTCTATTGGAAGCGGAAGAGGCAACAGCTGTTGCCCCACCTGCTATTCCTCAAAAAGTTGTCGTGCCTCCGCCTTTCTATCCAGAAAATTTGGACGACGTATCAACTATTCCTGAAGAGATAGACCAACAGCCATTAACAACACCTTGCTTGGAAAATGTTCAGTCGCTGGCACAGACAGAAACCTTGCACGGAAAGGATGGCTTTGAAGAAGGCACAGTTGAGAAAGCCCCGTATGAAGTTGAATCGGCTTTAGAGAACGAAGCTGAGAGTCGCTTTGCCTGCAAGGGGCGTAAATGGTGCTACGTATTGGCACTATTGGGAGGATTGCTCCTGTTATGTGTTGGTGCTTATTACATTGGCTATTCAGTAGGACATACTTGGGGGAAGCAAGAAAATATGGCGATAGTTAAGTCAGAACCTAAAAAGCCTACTCCTCACTCTATGAAGCAAAAACCAGAGACGGTCAAATCCCAAGACAATGGGGGAGCAGTTGTAGCCTCCTCTGTCGATAGTTTGGCGAAAGAGCCAGTTAAACAATCCTTAGAGCCAACACCTTTGAAGCTTGACCCTACAAAGAAATATCGTATAACGGGAACGCTTTCGACGCATGTGCTGGCAGAGGGTGAGACCCTCAACAAAATCGCCAAGCGAACCTATGGAAGCTATGATTTCTATCGCTATATCATTCAGCACAACGATTTCGAAAATCCCGATGTCGTACCAGTAGGCACATCAATAAAGCTTCCTCGTTTGGAAGAAGCGCAATAGACTTTCACACAGACGATTATTTGAAAAAATGAAACACGGATTCATTCGCGTTGCCGCAGTAGTGCCCTCTTTGCAAGTGGGCAACTGCGTTTATAATGCAGAACATATTGTGGCGCAGGCCCGACAAGTTGTAGAGGAAAAAGCCTCTGTGGCGTGTTTCCCAGAGCTCTGTTTGACAGGTTATACTTGCCAAGATCTTTTTCAGAATAAGGTTTTGCTTGATGAAGCAAAACAAGCTCTTCTTTATGTGGCAACACAAACGGCCAACCTACCCTTGACGCTCATTGTGGGGCTTCCCATAAGACATGGCAACCGCCTTTATAATTGCGCTGCAGTGGTGGCAAAAGGCGAGATTTGGGGACTTGTGCCAAAAGCCTTCTTGCCGAATTACAACGAGTTTTATGAAATGCGTTGGTTTGCTTCGGCTTTCGACCTTCCTAAAGGCTCCACGGTGACAATTGGCACAAAGGAAGTGCCTCTTTCCCATCAATTGCTGTTTGCTCCAGAAGGCGCAGAAGCATGGCGTTTTGGAGTAGAAATTTGTGAAGACCTTTGGAGTCCTGCACCGCCCAGCACCGCTTTGGCTTTACAGGGGGCTGATGTCGTTTTCAACCTCAGTGCGAGCAACGCATTGGCAAGCAAAGCAACTTATCGTCGCTCTTTGATAGCCAATCAAAGCGCTCGCTGTATCTGTGGATATGTCTATGCAGGATGTGGTTTTGGAGAAAGCACGCAAGACGTTGTATTCACAGGACATGGCTTTGTGGCCGAGAATGGTTGCTTCTTAGCTGAAGCAGCGTCGGAGAGTTTGGAGGAGCAATGCGTTGTTGCAGAAATAGATGTTGAGAAATTACAAGCAGAACGCCAAGCCAACACCTCTTTTGGGATGGCGCAGGCAAGCGAACAGGCTAAGGGCGTTTATCGGGTTGTAAGCTATGACATCGTTCCTTTGGTATGGGAAGAGATGACACGAAAAGTCAATCCTTTGCCCTTTGTGCCACAAGGATCATTGCTGGACGAACGCTGTGAGGAAATTCTTTATATCCAAGCGGCAGGATTGGCCAAACGTTTGCAACACACACAGGCAAGAAAAGTTGTTTTAGGCATAAGCGGCGGTTTGGATTCCACTTTGGCACTGATTGTTTGTGTCAAGGCTTTTGATATGTTGCACCTTGATCGCAAAGGCATCATTGGCGTGACCATGCCCGGTTATGGAACAACCAATCGTACCTATACAAATGCCATCTCTTTGATGCGAGCTTTGGGAGGAACATTGAGAGAAATAGACATTAGAAAAGCTTGTGAGCAACATTTTGCAGACATTGGTCATGATGGCACAACGCCCGACATAACATTCGAGAATGTGCAAGCAAGGGAACGCACACAGATACTCATGGACTTGAGTAATCTTGAGAACGGATTGGTCGTTGGAACAGGCGATTTGAGCGAGTTGGCACTTGGCTGGGCCACTTACAATGGCGACCACATGAGTATGTATGGCGTGAACGTGTCCATTCCTAAGACGCTCATTCGCCACTTGGTACGCCACTCTGCCATGAAAACAGAAGAGGCAGAGGTGAGAGCAACCTTGCTCGACATCGTAGATACGCCAATTAGTCCAGAACTTATTCCCGCGAATGAGCAAGGCGATATTGTTCAAAAGACAGAAGAAGTGGTTGGGCCTTACGAGTTACACGATTTCTTTCTTTATCATATGCTTCGTTTTGGTATGCGTCCCGAAAAGATTTATTACCTTGCTCTCCATGCCTTTGATGGTCATGACGACAGGGTAGGGCGATACACAGAAACAACTATTAAGCATTGGCTTACGACCTTCTGTCGTCGCTTCTTTGCGCAACAGTTCAAGCGTAGTTGTTTGCCCGATGGACCTAAGGTTGGAAGTTGTTCTCTCAGTCCGCGTGGCGATTGGCGAATGCCTTCTGATGCTTCCAGTGCGCTATGGCTGTCTGCTTGCGCATCTTTGTAGTTTCCGTTGCGTAATAAAAGTAGCGGATAGGCAGGCATTCGACCTCCTTGAGTCGTTGAGCGATGAGGATTGGACATTGTTTAAGAGGACTGTGAAAATCAGTCTGCGCCACTTCGCAAATGGGGAAGCGCAAGAAGAAAAAACGGGAGGCGTATGAAGAAATTTCTTCTTGCGCCTCCCGTTTTGAGAAGTTGCGCCACTACTGCAAAGCTACTGCGGACAAAAGATTGCCGCGCTGGTCATAAGTGGCCTCAACAGCCACTATTTCGCCAACTCCAAAGCCCGTTTGAAAAGGTCGTTACGCTGATTGACGAACTGATAATACTCCGAACGATCGAAAAGATCGTAAATAACGAGCGACTTGATGGTGAACTCCAAGTCGGGCAA
>JALFTM010000163.1 GCA_022788345.1 Bacteroidales bacterium | reverse complement strand
ATCGTGAAGAATTATATGCTCAGCCCCGACTTTCAATGTATGATAATGTGTGTGACCACCCAGATATTGCAAGAGTCTTTGCGGAGCGACATAAATCTTTGGAATGATAGTCTCTACGTCTATCACAACGATACGTTCATGATCTCGGATGAGGATATAGAACTCGTAAGCCTCTATCAAAAACTTTTCTCCTTTAAGCGACAACACCGACAAATGCGCTTCTACAAACGCACGATGCAGTCGTTGGCTCAAGCGATGCTTTATGAGATTTGTGGCCATTTATGTCAGCCTCTCCTGCAAGAGGAGCAACCGCTAAAGCCCATGGTCAATCAAGGTCGTAATCTCTTTTACAATTTCTTGGAGCTCCTAAAAACTACGCCAGTGAAGCGTCAAACCGTGGAGCATTATGCGAAGACTTTGTGTGTAACTCCGAAATATCTCTCCTTTGTTTGTAAACGAGAAACCGGGCGTCCTGCCTTGGAATGGATACAGGACTATCTGTTGGAAGACATTCGCTACCATTTGAACAATCCAAAGCTAACAATCAAAGAAGTGGCCACCCGCACGGGATTTTCCAACCTCTCTTTCTTCGGGCGTTATGTCAAGGAACACTTTGGTGTAGCTCCTCGCGACTATCGCAAGTTGTTGATGGAAAAAGGGCAGAAAGGATAATCTGATTCGTTTTCGTCTCACACGCTTTTTACAGCGTATGAGAAAAGTCCCAACCCAGCATTGAAAGTGCTTTTATAGGTAAACTCAGACTTGTATGCCCCCACCTCTGAAGTCTTAAAAACGGCAAGGAAGATTTAACGAAAGGCAAGATTGTTTAGTGCGCAAGAATAGGCCGAGAATGAGGATGCACCACAAGGAGCAACAAGTTGAGGACTTGAATTTTCAAGTGGCGCATCCCGTTTTTTCAAACAGCGTATGAAAAAACAATCATAGATGCCGAAAAAATAAGGGGTTAGACCGTTCGTTATGGTCTAACCCCTTGTGCTTATTGCAAAGATAGGGAAAATGGAGGCGATGGGCAAATGAAAATGTTGCGAAGTCTAAAAGTCGGCAAGCTGTGAAACATCGCATTGTTCCTCGAAAAAGCATTATCTTTGCAGAAAATAGAAAGCGACGTAAACACTTTATGATAACAACATTGATATTCGACATGGATGGTACGCTCTTGGACACGTTGCAAGACTTGACCGCCAGTGTCAATTTTGCCTTGCGCTCTGCAGGGAAACCCGAACGCACGAAAGAGGAAATTCGGCGCATGCTCGGCAATGGCATTCGTGCCCTCGTTTTGCAAGCATGTCCCGCAGGAACTACGGACGAAGAGTTCGTTCCAATTTTTGCCACTTTCAAGGCCCATTATTTAGAACATTGTCTTGATGAAACTGCTCCCTATGCTGGCATCCTACCCATGCTCGAAGAGGCCAAAAAGAGAGGCTATAAAATGGCCGTGGTGTCCAACAAAGTGCATCAAGCGGTAGTGGAACTCAATGAACGTTTCTTTGGCGACCTCATTCCTGTAGCTATTGGCGAAAGTGAAACCGTGCGTCGCAAACCTTTGCCCGATGGCGTGGAGGCAGCACTGAAAGCCCTTGGGAGCACCAAGGAAGAAGCCATTTATATCGGCGATTCGGAAGTGGACTTTGCCACAGCTCAAAATGCCGAACTGCCCTGTGTGAGTGTGCTTTGGGGCTTCCGCGACCGCGACTATTTGGAAGCCCTTGGTGCCACAACGCTCATTGACCATCCAGCAGAGCTTTTCGATTGTTTGTAACCTCCAGCCTTACGCAGACAATATATAATATATGGTATCAATAGATGGACTTGCCGTAGAATTTGGCGGCACCACACTTTTTAGCAATGTCTCGTTTGTGATCAACGAGAAGGACCGCATCGCCCTGATGGGGAAGAATGGGGCAGGGAAGAGCACCTTGCTCAAAATCTTGGCAGGCGTGCGTAAGCCTACACGAGGCACAGTCTCTGCACCTAAGGATTGCGTGGTGGCTTATCTGCCACAACACTTGATGACAGAAGATGGACGCACCGTTTTTGAAGAAACGGCGCAGGCTTTTTCGCACATTCATGATATGCAGGCAGAGATTGATCGCTTGAACGAGGAGCTAACTACACGCACCGATTACGAGAGCGATTCATACATGCAACTCATTGAGCAAGTGGCCGCTTTGAGCGAAAAGTTTTATGCGATTGATGCCACAAACTATGAAGAGGATGTGGAGAAGGCCCTCTTAGGACTGGGCTTTGTACGCGAAGATTTCAATCGGCCAACGAGCGACTTCAGTGGTGGCTGGCGCATGCGTATCGAGCTGGCAAAACTCTTGTTGCAAAAGCCCGATGTGCTCCTCTTGGACGAGCCTACGAACCATTTGGACATAGAGTCCATCGGCTGGCTCGAAGAATTTTTGATTGACAGTGGTAAGGCTGTGGTAGTGATTAGTCACGACCGCCGCTTTGTGGACCGCATTACTACCCGCACCATTGAAGTGACGATGGGGCGCATCTATGACTATAAGGTCAATTATACAAAATATCTCCAACTTCGGGCAGAACGTCGTGAGCAACAGCAGAAGGCTTATGACGAGCAGCAGAAGTATATCGCAGAAACAAAAGAGTTCATCGAACGCTTCAAAGGCACTTATTCTAAGACCCACCAGGTGCAAGACCGCGTGAAGAAACTGGAGAACCTCGAACTGCTTGAAGTGGACGAAGAAGATACATCGGCCCTCCGTTTGAAATTTCCACCCTCGCCCCGTTCAGGTAATTATCCTGTGATAATGGAGCAAGTGGGCAAGGCGTATGGCGAGAAAACCATCTTCAAAAATGCTTCGCTGACCATAGAAAGAGGCGACAAGGTGGCTTTTGTGGGTAAGAATGGCGAGGGAAAGTCCACGCTGGTGAAGTGCATCATGAACGAGATAGACCATGATGGCACATTGACCATAGGGCATAATGTACAGATAGGCTATTTTGCGCAGAATCAAGCCTCGCTAATGGACGAGAATCTAACCGTCTTCCAAACAATAGACGATGTGGCAAAGGGCGACATTCGTAATAAAATCCGTGATTTGCTCGGAGCGTTCATGTTCGGAAGTAATGAGGATTCGATGAAGAAGGTAAAAGTGTTGTCGGGGGGAGAGCGTGTGCGCTTGTCGATGATCAAGCTCTTGCTCGAACCCGTGAACCTCCTCATTCTCGACGAGCCAACCAACCACCTTGACCTCAAAACGAAAGACATCCTCAAGCAGGCGTTGGCGGACTTCGACGGGACGCTGATTGTCGTCTCGCACGACCGCGACTTCCTCGATGGTCTTGTGACCAAGGTCTATGAGTTCGGCAACCAGCGCGTGAGGGAGCACCTTTGTGGCATCAACGAGTTTCTCGAAACGAAAAAGATGGAAAATCTCCAAGAGTTGGAGCGTAAATAAACAATGTTTGTTGAACCAAGATGTAAGCGATGACAGGAAAAAAGTTCTTGTTGTCGCTTACGTTTTTGTAAATCAGTGATTTGTTGTTCTAAACAATGATGGGCAATAAGCCTGATAGGTATGACAAAATGGCAGTTTTTACTATAAAAAGTCTCGGTATAGACTATCAGAAAGTCCGAATAACCTTTTCTGAAGAGCCATCATTGCGAAAAAAATGTCCCATGATGTCCCATTTTCTTCATAAAACGTCAATCTTGGCACGCACCTTGCAGTAATGTAGGCGTAATGCTGCAAGGTTTATCGACCACACAGCATCCAAAAAGTTTCATTAGAATAATAATAAAATAAAGACATATAATTATGGGAAAGATTATTGGTATTGACTTGGGTACAACCAACTCATGCGTATCTGTATTCGAGGGCAACGAGCCCGTTGTAATTGCAAATAGCGAAGGTAAGCGCACCACACCTTCTGTGGTAGCCTTTGTAGATGGCGGTGAACGCAAGGTGGGTGATCCCGCTAAGCGTCAAGCTGTGACAAATCCTAAGAAGACGATTTATTCTATCAAGCGTTTCATGGGTGAAACGTATGACCAAGTTGTCAAAGAAATTGGTCGTATGCCTTATTCTGTAGTAAAAGGTGACAACAACACTCCTCGTGTAGACATTGATGGTCGCCAATACACGCCTCAGGAAATCTCTGCAATGATACTTCAGAAGATGAAGAAGACGGCTGAAGACTTCCTCGGTCAAGAGGTAACAGAAGCTGTGATCACAGTGCCTGCTTACTTCTCCGACTCTCAACGCCAAGCCACAAAAGAAGCAGGTCAGATTGCAGGTCTTGAAGTGAAGCGTATTGTGAATGAACCTACTGCTGCGGCTTTGGCTTATGGTCTTGACAAGGCCAATAAGGATATGAAAATCGCGGTATTCGACCTTGGTGGCGGTACATTCGATATTTCTATCCTCGAACTCGGTGGTGGTGTCTTTGAAGTGCTTTCCACAAATGGTAACACTCACCTCGGTGGCGATGACTTCGACCACGTGATTATTCAATGGCTCATTGACGAGTTCAAGAATGAGGAGGGCGCAGACCTTAGCAAAGACCCAATGGCCATGCAACGCCTGAAGGAGGCTGCTGAAAAGGCGAAGATTGAACTCTCGTCTACAACGACTTCGGAAATCAATCTGCCTTACATCACTTCTGTAGATGGTATGCCTAAGCACTTGGTGAAGACGCTCACTCGTGCTAAGTTCGAGCAACTCGCTCACCAGCTGATCCAAGATTGTAAGACGCCTTGCGAACAAGCTTTGAAGGACGCAGGTCTTTCTACTTCCGACATTGACGAAGTAATCCTCGTGGGTGGTTCAAGCCGTATCCCTGCTGTGCAACAACTCGTTGAGAGCTTCTTTGGAAAAGCCCCATCTAAGGGTGTAAATCCAGACGAAGTAGTTGCCGTAGGCGCTGCTATCCAAGGTGCTATCCTCAATAAGGAAAGCGGTGTAGGCGACATCGTGTTGCTCGACGTAACGCCTCTCTCTCTTGGTATTGAGACCCTCGGTGGCGTGATGACCAAGCTCATCGAAGCCAACTCCACTATTCCTTGCAAGAAGAGCCAAGTGTTCTCAACAGCCGAGGACAATCAGCCAGAAGTAACAATCCACGTACTTCAAGGCGAACGCCCAATGGCTGCTCAAAACAAGAGTATCGGTCGTTTCAATCTCGATGGCATTGCACCCGCTCGCCGTGGTGTGCCACAGATTGAGGTAACATTCGATATTGATGCCAACGGTATTTTGAAAGTTTCGGCTAAGGACCAAGCTACAGGCAAGGAGCAGAACATTCGCATCGAAGCCTCCAGCGGTTTGAGCCAAGAGGAAATTGATCGCATGCGTGCCGAGGCTGAAGCCAATGCTGAAGCTGACAAGAAGGAGAAGGAGCGCAT
>JALFTM010000162.1 GCA_022788345.1 Bacteroidales bacterium | reverse complement strand
TGATGTCACGCTCACGGTGACCACCCCAGAGGGCAGTGACACCAAGACGGTGCGCCGCATGATTGTAGGGCAAAAGGATGTGCCATCGGGCATTGTGGGACAAGAAGTGCTGGCGCATGACATTCTCCTCTCCAGCCATCGTTTGCGCCACGGACAGCCTTTGGTGCTCACACCTCATGGCATCGACCGCCCTTGTGAGTGGCAACTCTACGACATGAATGGCAAAATTGTGCAAACGGCTACCATTGCCCCCATTGCCTCCACTTCGCTCGCCACGCAGTCGCTCACAGCTGGGGTCTACTTCTATACGCTCAACAACGGCTCTTTCCAGAAAACTGGTAAGCTCCTCATCCAATAATATCTTGGGGTACGCATCGAACCAGCGTACCCCTTTCTTTATCTACAACAATTATATGCAAAAACTCTTCCTACTCCCCGCTTTTCTTTCCGTTGCTACGGCGTGGGGTAATAATGATGTGCCTGCCGATAGCGTGGCTTTCGGATTGGACGAGGCCGTGGTTTCGGCCCGAAAGTGGCAACAGAAGAAAAGTGAGCAAACCAAGCGCATCGCCACACTCACCCTTGCCGACATCGCCTTTCAACAACCACAAACAACGGCCGACCTTTTGGGCCGATCGGGCGAGGTGTTCATTCAGAAAAGCCAGCTTGGAGGCGGCAGTCCGATGATACGCGGATTTGCCACTAACCGCCTGCTTTATGCCATTGACGGCATCCGTATGAATACGGCCATCTTCCGTGCGGGCAACATCCAGAATGTCATTTCGCTCGATGCCTTTGCCTTGCAGGATGCGGAGATTGTGTTCGGCCCCGGCTCGGTAGTCTATGGCAGTGATGCCCTTGGCGGAGTGATGGCATTCCGCACCCGAACACCCCAGCTTGCCACCGCTTCAAAGCTCTTAGTAGGAGGGTCGGCTACGGCACGCTATGCCTCGGCCAACAATGAGCGCACGGGACATCTCGATGTGAGCATCGGCGGACGCAAGTGGGGCTTCCTCACCAGTGTCACCGCCTCTAAGTTTGGCGATCTGCGCCAAGGCAAACACGGCTCTGACGACTATCTCAAACCCTACCTTGTGGCGCGAGAGAATGGCAAGGACATCGTACTCGACAACCCCGACCCACGTCGCCAGTCGCCCTCGGCTTACTCCCAGCTCAACCTCATGCAGAAACTGCGCTTTCAGCCCTCCGAGCAGTGGGATATGCAATATGCTTTCCATTATTCTGCCACCTCTCATTACGCCCGCTATGACCGCCACACCCGCCTGCGCAATGGCAAGCCCATGTATGGGGAATGGGACTATGGTCCACAGTTGTGGATGCTCAATCAATTGACCCTCACGCACAAAGCCGATCATTTCCTCTACGACCAAATGGCTCTCCGTGGAGGCATCCAGCGGTTTGAAGAGAGCCGTATCGACCGACGGCTGAACAAGAGCCTGCGCACCGAAACGCAAGAAGTGGTCGATGCTTATTCCCTCAATGCCGATTTCACGAAAACACCCTGCGCACCGCTGACACTCTCCTACGGCATGGAGTATGTCCACAACCGTGTGCGCTCCCATGGTAAAGCCACAGACATCGACACGCATACCGAAAGTCCTGCTACGGCGCGCTACCCACAAGCGCGCTGGGAGTCGGCCGCCGCTTACTTTCAAGGCCTGCTTCGCCTCTCGTCTCGTCTGCGCTTCGAAGGAGGGTTGCGCTATACGCACTATCGGCTACGGGCCGACTTTACGAACCATGGACTCACGCTGGGCTTCGACCCGCACCAAAGCAACAGCCATGGTGCGCTTTCGGCTTCCTTGGGCATGACGTGGCAACCCTCCGACCAATGGCTCGTGGCAGGAAGTCTCTCCAATGGTTTCCGCACGCCCAACGTCGATGATATGGGCAAACTCTACGATGCTGTTGCGGGGGCTGTGACAGTGCCCAACCCTACACTTCGGGCAGAATATGCTTACAATGCAGAGGTGGGCATCACACGCCGTTTCGGCCATGTGGCACAGCTCCAGCTCTCGGCCTATTATACCCACCTCGACAACGCCCTCGTGCGTCGCCCCTTTGTCCTCAATGGTCAGGATAGCATCCTTTACAAAGGCGAACGCCACCAAGTGTTGGCGATACAGAATGCCGCTGTGGCTCATGTCTATGGCTTTCAGATTGGTGTCAAGGCACAACTGCCGTTGGGCTTCGCCTTAGAGGCACACGCCAACTATCAAAAAGGGCGCGAAGAACTGGACGATGGCCAAAAGAGTCCACTGCGACATGCCGCCCCTTTCTTTGGGCGTGCCACGCTCTCCTACGTCTACGACCGACTGCTGTTGCAGTTCGCCACCGAGTTTCAAGGGCGGTGTCTCTACAAGGATATGCCCAACGATGAGCAATCGAAGACGGAGATTTATGCCCTTGATGCTGATGGGCATCCTTGGTCGCCAGCTTGGTGTGCACTCCATCTCAAGGCGCAATACAAAGCTACGGCGCGGTTGTGGCTTCATCTCTCGTTCGAGAACATCACCAATCGGCGCTATCGCCCTTATAGTTCGGGCATCTCTGCCCCGGGACAGAACTTCTCCGTTGCCTTGACTTACCGCTTCTAACAAAAAGAAAGGGGAGGACACTATCAAGTGTCCTCCCCTTATGGTGCGGATTAACGTGCGTTTAGAACTTGAAGATCTTCTTGCCGTTCACAATGTAGATGCTACCAGAAGGCAGAGTTTCCAAGTTGTTGCCTACGTAACGACCATCAACGGTGTAGATGCTGGCCTTGCCAGTAGTCACACTGCTCTTGATGGCCTCGATAGCTGTTACATCGTCGCTATCGTCGAACATCATGGCGAACTGAGCGGCAGGCGATACGCCTTGAGGAGCTTCAACATAGGCGCGCATAGAGCGGATAAAGCCTTTGAAGCCGTTTGCAGCGTCTTGAGCAGATGGACCAGTCCATTCTTCAGAAGTGGTTCTTACTGGATACCAAATTTTGTTGCTCAAGTTGTAGTAATTCTTGTTGCGAGCCTCTGCGTTGAAGATGTTGGCTGTTGTACCACGGAAAATGAGACCATCCTCTGCAGGTGTTGTTTGCTGGATGTCTTGGGTAGTAACAGGCACTTCTACACTATTATCAGAACCGAACACC
>JALFTM010000161.1 GCA_022788345.1 Bacteroidales bacterium | reverse complement strand
ACTTCCTTGTCGTCCGAAGCATAGATGCCATAACTGTTGGCAAACTTCTGTACAATGTCGAAAGCCTTGTCACGGTCGAAGAGGTCTGATAAGAGTTCGAGCTTACTGATGCGGTCGAGGCTGTAAGTCTTGACCGCATTTTTTGCATCCGCCCCAATGACATACCACCGCCCACGAAACTCCTTGAGCGCATAGGGCGCAATCGTGCGATTGGTGTCATGTGCATTAGGTTGATACTTATGATAGTGAAACGTCACTCGCTTACGTTCTCGGATAGCATTGACAATTGTAGGCAGATGCTCTCGTCCCTTGGCAATGCCCAATTCAGGAAAAATGAAATTGCGCAGTTGTGCTTCCCCGTTCAATGCGGCAAAGAGATCTAAGGTGTCACCAACAGCGTAGATGTCCACCAATGAGGAGCGTTTATCAACAATCTGATAGCCGCCCTTCTGGTTTTTTATCTCAATACCACAGAACTTACGCAGTTCGTTCAAATCTCTCGTCAGCGTAGAATCCGAGTAGTCTCGACTGACGTAGGAGGCTAATTCATCTGCCACCTTTCCCAATAGTTCTTCTCGGGAGATACCGGGGCATTGCTCCACGAGTTTTACTATCGTTTGAAAACGGAGGAGCTGTTCGACCGCCTTACTCATCTCTTCCATAGCGCAGGGCGTTAGGGGTTAAGGCAATTTGGGAAACTTCTTGAAGTCGGGCTTGCGCTTTTCGAGGAAAGCCTGTCCGCCCTCGTGGGCTTCATCAAGCATATAATAAAGCATTGTGGCATCGCCTGCGAGTTCTTGGATACCTGCTTGTCCGTCGAGTTCGGCGTTCAACCCAGCCTTGATCATACGCAAAGCCAAAGGCGAATGCTCCATCATCTGCTCTGCCCAAGCTACCACCTCATCTTCAAGCTCTGCAAAGGGCACAACTTTATTGACCATACCCATTTGTTCCGCCTCTTGCGCCGAGTATTGACGGCAGAGGAACCAAATCTCACGGGCTTTCTTTTGTCCAACGATGCGTGCCAAATAGCTTGCGCCGAAACCTGCATCGAAACTGCCCACGCGAGGGCCTGTTTGTCCAAAGCGTGCGTTTTCGGAAGCGATTGTAAGGTCGCACATAAGGTGCAGAACGTGTCCACCACCGATGGCAAAACCATTGACCATTGCTATGACAGGCTTTGGCAGTGAGCGGATTTGCTTTTGCACATCAAGGACATTGAGGCGTGGCACGTTGTCGTTGCCCACATAGCCTCCCCGACCTTTCACGTTCATATCGCCCCCCGCACAGAACGCCATATCACCAGCACCGGTGAGCACAACTACAGAAACGTCTTGCGCCTCACGGCAATAGCGCAAGGCATCGCTCATCTCCGCCACGGTCAGCGGTGTGAAAGCGTTGCGGTAGCGTGGGCGATTGATGGTAATGCGTGCAATGCCGTTGTAGGCATCGAAGAGGATTTCCTCATACTGCTTAATGGGTGTCCATTCTCTTTGCATAATGAAATTTATAAAAGTGCTCTTCTGTCTCTCCCTCTGTGGAGAGAACTTAAAGAGACAGGGTTAAATAATCAATAGACTCTGCAACTTATTTTACAACGCAACCTTTCTCTCATTAAAGAGAATTAGAAAGAGACTTCCAGCACCATCGGCCTATCACTCTCCTCTGTTGTAAATTGTGGTAACAGCCTTATGTACTCCTCTTCGCTATGGGCTACTAAATAGTGCGCGCCATGGCTTTGGCACAACCCCTCTGCCGAGGTGTGATGGTTGGCAGAGACATAAGGCCCTTGTGCCATGGAAGCAGATAGACCAGGCAAATGGTCAAAAATGCGTCCTCCTCCATTGTTCAACAACAGCACCCGCAAATTGCCTTTTAGTTGCTGGTTCCACAAAGCGTTGCCATCATAAAAGAAACTCAAATCGCCGATGATACAATAATTCACCATCTGAGAAGCTAAGGCATAGCCCACGGCCGCAGAAAGTGAGCCTTCAATGCCATTCACGCCACGATTGCAATACACTTTTTGCTGGGCTGTCGTAGCGACATTGCCCTTGTATAGCCGCACCGACTGGCTATTGGCCAAATGAAAGACCACCTCCTTGTCTTTGACACTTTGCCGTAGGAGCGATACGGCACACTCTTCGTTCCACACAAGAGGCTTTGAATGGGGCGTAGCTTTACATTGCTCTTTGAGCTTTGCCACATTGGCGTTTGCTGGTAAACTCAAGAGTTGGCGCAACGCCGTTTGCAATGGTGTATAGACAATACTATCGAGGTGAGAAAGAGTATCTACAAAATCCGTTCCCTCCTCAAGACGAATGACCTTGGCCTCACAACTACGAAGAAAAAGGCGTAAACGCTTATCGACCGTGTTGCCCCCTGCATGAATAATCAAATCGGGGTGGAAATTGGGGAGGTCAAGTAGAGATAAATGCTCTGTAAGGTGTTGTTGCGAAATCGGTTCGGCCATCACTAAGAGGGCATTCTGCGCGTCGAGTTGTGCCACTTCAGGCAAAATGCCACTCTCATATTGACCCAAATAAAGCATCGGACATCTCGCCATAGCCACGGCATCAACTATCTCCGTTGGCAGAGGGTTTTCCACCTTCGGCCAAAAAGCTTTGACCACTCGTTCTGTAGGAAGAGAGGGCGTAGAAAAGGAAAACAACGGCTCACTCAAAGGCACATTCAAATGCGCCATTTCCGAACAAGGCTTATGCAATCGGCACAGGGCTTCGTTCAGCATCCGATTGTTCCATGCAAGGTTGTCTTCCGTCAGCTGGAAAGTTGGTGCATAGGGCATCAAAGCATTGCGCTGTGGGAGGGTTTGCCCATCGAGTTGCCCAATCCATTCTTCAGGACGATCGGCCGAGATGATGAGCAACGGCAAGTGGCGATAATAGGCTTCGGCCACAGCTGGCAAGGTATTGAGCAAAGCCGAACCGGAGGTGACACAAATGGCCACAGGTGCATTCACTGCCAACGCAATGCCGATGGCAACAAAGGCTGCACTGCGCTCATCCGTCACAGGATAAAGGGTCATCTTCCCTTGTGTTTCACACACGGCAAAGTTGTGCACTATCGCCGCATTGCGAGAGCCGGGACACACCACCACATGATGCACACCATGGGCGAGCATCAAGGCGGTCAGTTGATTGACGGAGGGTTTGTCGCAGAACATAGATATAGAAAGTGTTAGAAATGTTCTTCCATGTGCTCAAAGGACGATACACTTCAGGATTTTTTCCTTGTACTAATAAAGTATTCTTCTTGCGCTTAGAAACTTTAGAACGCAGTGCGATTTATATAAACCGCAGTGTAGTTTATATAAACAGCAGTGCATTTTATATAAATCGCACTGCGAACTAAAGTTTTCTTCCGCAAAAAGGCAAGTTTAGGAGCGGTAGAAAAATTGTTCGAAATCGCCCATACGCACAAAAGAGCATGAGAGATTTTTGTCTTGGAGTATTTCTATGCTTCACGCATCTGTACCTACAGTTCATAGCTCAAAAAGGCCGAGCATGGGACGGAGTTTTCGGCAAGTTTCTTGCCACTCGTCCTCGACGATGCTTTCGGGTAAGATGCCACCGCCAGCATAGAGCGTTGCCTGCCGATCGACAATTTCCATACAGCGGAGGGTGACATAGAGTTTTGCAGTATGGGGAGAAACGAAGCCACAAAAACCACTATAATAGCGTCGGCCTTGTGGTTCTGTTTCAAGGATGGCACGGTGTGCGAGGTCGCTCGGTGTGCCACACACTGCGGGTGTAGGATGCAACTGCTGGGCCAAAGCGTAGAGAGAGGCAGAAGAGGAAAAGCGAATGTCGGTGCGCAGGTGCATGAGTTCGCCCACAATGTAGGATTGTGGAGCTGTCACATCGACACTCTCGCCTACGCTTTGAAGCTGTGTCACAATAAAATCGGTCACCGCTTGTTGCTCCTTCTGGTTCTTCTCGCTCCACGCATAGTGCCTATCATCAATGGTGTTGTCCGCAGGCATAGTGCCTGCAACTGCCATCGTATGGAAGAGATTGCCATCTCGCTCCAAGAGCACTTCGGGCGTGGCCACCAACCACCAGCCAGTTTGCTCCGTCCACCACATGGCCACAAAAGCTTGAGGATTGGCATTGCAAGCATTAAGAAAAAGGGGCAAAGGGGCTATCGTTTCCAAAGCCATCACCTGTTGTTGGCGCGCCAGCACCACCTTTTGCAAAACATTCTGATGCAGCAGCGCATGAAAGGCCGAAAAACTTGCTTCATAGTCTTCACGTCCTTCCTCCAAATCGGCTGTTGCTTTCAAGAGCGAGGTAGAAGATGTGGGCAAGTCAAATTCTCCGCTCTCGTCGGGACAAATAATCAAAGTGGGCAAAGAGTCGCATTCTTCAAAAGGTGCAACAACAAAGCCCTCTTGCGCATCAGACGTCCATCGAGCAGGGGCGGAAAATTGGGCAACATAAGTACATTTTTCGGTCTGCGGATGACGATAAATGGCAAAACCTCCTCCCCTATTTTGAGCATGAATAATCAACTTTTCAAGCGTCATTTCGCCTTCAACTTTTTAGGTTTAATGGAAAGAAACACCCCTATGAGTATGAGCATACCACCGCCCATCATCAAGGGCGTCAGCACCTCATCGAGGATGAAGTATGAAAGCACGCTCGCCACAAAGGGGGGCATATAAAGATATGCCGTAGACTTCACACTGCCCATACGCTGAATGACCACTGACCAAGCCAAGAAGCACGCCAAAGAGGCAATGAGTCCAAGCACTAAAAGGTTGGTTGCGACAAGGGGCGTTGCAAGGCGTTGCCATTGGATAGGATCTTCAGCAAGGACGACAGGCAAGATGGTCAATGTGCCATAGCCAAAGACTTTGCGGGTAAGCGTCATCGCATCGTATTTATCGCTGAGTGGTTTGCACAAGAGCTGGTAAACTGCCCACATCACGGCTGCGCCAAAAGCCAAGGTTGCGCCTAAGAGTCGGCTTTGTCCAGCACTCTCCACTTGGTTGTTGCCCGTAACGATGAAGTAGACGCCTAAGAGTGCAACGCCTGCACCTACCCAAAGCATCGCTGTGGGCTTCTCGTCCTTTTTCCAAAAGAGAGAAAGAAAGGCTGTTGCCAAGGGAGCGATGCACACGAGGAAGGAGACGACACTCGCTTCGGCATAGACCATCGCTGTGTTCTGCGCATAGAAGAAGAGCGACCCGCCCATCAGTGCGCAGAGCACCATCATCGCTTCGTCTTTCCAGCTGTGGCAACGCCACTGAATGGGCTTGCGTTGCGCCAACTGCACTGCTACCAATCCCACATAGGCGAGGAGGAAGCGGAAAAAGAAAATTTGCGAGGGCGTGAGCTCTGCTTGTATGAGCAGTTTGGTGGAGATGAAAGTACTTCCCCATACAACCACGGAGAAAAGTGCCAAGAGATGATATTTCCACATAGGCTTTACTCGGCTGTGTTATCGAGGTTCATGCGTTTTGCCTCGTTCCAAATTTCGTCCATCTCAGCCAGCGACATCTCTTTGAGCGAACGTCCTTGTTTCAAAGTCTTCTCCTCCAAATAATTGAAGCGGGCAATGAACTTTTGGTTGGTATATTCAAGCGCATTGTCGGGGTTGATCTTATAAAGGCGAGCGGCGTTGATGAGACTAAACAGTACATCGCCAAACTCGCGGGTGGCTTTGTCGTTGTCCATCTGTGCCACCTCGCTCTCAAACTCGGCAATCTCTTCTTTCACCTTGTCCCACACCTGCGAGCGCTCCTCCCAGTCGAAACCCACATTGCGGGCTTTATCTTGAATGCGATACGCCTTGATGAGCGAAGGCAGGGAGCGAGGCACACCACTGAGCACACTCTCGTTGCCATCCTTCTCCTTTTGTTTGATCATCTCCCAATTCTTCTCCACCTGTGCTCCGGTTTTCGCACCATTAGCAAGCCCACTCTCTGTGGCTATGCCTGCTGAAAATTCGGGGTGCTGACCTTCGCCAAACACGTGCGGATGACGGAAAACGAGTTTATCTACCAAGCGGTTGCACACATCGGCAATGTCAAATTGTCCTTTCTCCTGTCCTATCAAAGCGTAGAATACGACATGGAGCAAGACATCGCCCAGCTCTTTGGCTATGTTCTTCTCATCGTTATTGAGCAAGGCATCGCAAAGTTCAAAGGCTTCTTCTATGGTGTTCGGGCGCAGGCTCTCGTTGGTTTGTTCCCTATCCCATGGACATTCTGCACGCAGGATATCCATCAAATCGAGCAGGCGAGAGAATGCTGCTAACTTTTCTTCTTTTGTATGGGTCATCGTTTCGTTTTCTTCTTACTATACTTCGTTTCAAAATATCTGCCACCAGCTCTTACTCGGATAGACATCCGTAGCCGAAGTGGCGATGGCTGTCACTCCTTCTGCCACAAGGGCGGGGATTTTCTCTGCCCCAATTTCGCCCGCCAAGCAGAGTGGAAGAGCGTAGTCTTGGGCGTAGATATGTTGTTCGGCAGCGGTCAGATATGCCATCGTGCCAGCCAAATTGTCGGCATCGTAAACAGCATAATGTAGATAGTCGGCTGTGGCTTTGCGCAGGGCGTCTATTTCTTCGAGGGTCGTTGCTGTGCCACCGATGAGCGGCTGTTCGCCCAACTGCTGGCGCACCGAACGCACAGCAGAAATATCGGTCAGATGCACACCATCGGCTTGTGTCGCCTCCACCCATTCGGGACGATCGACGAGGACGCAGGTTGCACCATATTTGCGACAGAGTTCGACCACAATCTTGGCTTCTTCTTCGTCCTTGCCCTGCCAGCAAATCCAGCGACAGCCCGATTTTAGAGCTTTACGCACACTATCCATTTGGGCTGTGATATATTGAACTGGAAGTTGATTGGTTTCCATTGTTTTCTTTTTACTTGATTGTGTCATTTTGAAAGCTTACTCTCTTTCGATCCAGCCTTACGCTTGCGCCGAAAAAAGTCGCGCAAGTCCGTAAAATCTTTACGGAACATCACTCCCAAGCCTTGCGTTGTGAGAGAAGAGCGTGTGAAATAACGTTCATTCGTTGTGCTGTATGCTTTCAAAGAGATACCACCCCGTGGGGTGAGGAGGTAACGAATATCGAAGTCGCCCACAAAGTTGGAAGTGCGCGCGCTTAAAGCCCGATCACGATAGCCAAAATTGCCGTTAAGCTGTAAGCGATTGTTGAAGAGCGAACCACGCAACACACCTTCTACCTCCACATCGCTCCAGCCTATATCTCCCGTTGTGATATTCGTGCCGAACGACCAGTTGGAAGAGCCCATGGCACTACTAAGAATATCGTTGAGTTGGTTGGTCAGCGTTGAAGACAGCAGCGATTTCATAGCCACCATGGATTGCGACTGGCCCGCGCCAGCCACCACCGTCGTTGCATTATACGAGTAGAAACGTCCAAAACCCAAGAGATAGAGCACCTGCATGTTCATATCGTTCTGCGTATTGATGACATTGCGTACCAATTGCTTCACCTCGGTATCTGCCGTGGGCAAATCCAAATCAAAAGTGACCTGCGGAGCGGAAGCTCGTCCAGCGATATTCAATAGACAATTTACCTTTACGTTATTTTCCGAAAGTCCGACACCTGTGTAAAGACCCGACAATGAAGCAGATGGCACGGTGTAAACGGCTTTCAAATCCAATCCTGCTTGGAAAGGCTCACCAGCAAAAGTGAGTGCGCCTCCTGTAAAAGCAAAATCTTTCTTGATAAAGTCTTGAATGGTCATGCGATAAGTGCCATTGAGCACATTATACGTGCCATAGACGTTAAACGCACCTTTGTTATAGTAAGTGGCATGCAAACCTCCTTCGCCTCGCAAGACGATGTTGTCGCCTGCCCGCTGGTCCATGATGACACGTAGCTCAGCATCGGGGTTAGCGTCTATATGGAAGTTCAAATGAATATCAGTCGTTGCGGTTGGTGCTTTGGGAGGTACAGGCAATTTATGCGCAAAGAGTAGCGTGTCAAGCAAAGAGTCGGGCGACATGGCTTGCGCTTGCACCAATGTGTCACGGTCGCGGAAAGTAAGAAAAGGCACTGTCGCTCCGCCATCGGTGGCATCCGCCTTATAAGTGATATAAGAGCGCCGTTCTGGGCGCAAGTTTATATCGGCAGAGAACGCCCCCGGACGCCCCGACATACTGACGTGGCCTGTGCCATAAGCCTGCGAGAAGTAAGGCACATCGGGGAGATCGGGCTGATGATATACATAAAGATTTTTCACATCGGCCTCAAAGGTATAGCGCATATCGCGCAGATAGTCGTGATTGACCACACCTGTCAAGTTTCCTTGCCCTCCTTTGCCATCTTTCACAACAACATTTGTGAACGAGAAGCGATTAGGGGTCACATCGGCATGCCCCGTTGACACCTGATAGTCAACGCCTAAGGAATTAACAAAGGCAGAGCCTATAAAATCCTGCGTTCCAGACAACGCAATGTCTTGGAAAGAGCCTGCCACGCGAAAGGAGCCTGTTGAGCGAGCATCTAAGTTTGAAACGATGCCACTCACATAGCGCTGCAAGAAGTTGGCACGCAGGTTTTGGTTCTCTATAGCCAAATCCAACGTTTTATTAGCAGGTGAAACAAAACCCTTTACCGTAGCGTGCGCAACACTGCCTTCTGTGATGTCTGCATCCAAGAGGATACGTTTGGTTTGCCCGTCAAAGCCTCCTTTCAAGACTGTGTGCCCCAACAAGCCTTCGTTCATATATAAGCTATCCACCTCTATGTCGGCTTTCACCATGGGTTGTCCATCTGCTAATGTCAGCACTGCATTTCCCGTAGCCAGTCCTTCAAAGTGCAAGGTCTTAAAGTTCACCAATGAAAGGATATAATCTAAGTCCATTTTTTGTAGTTCGGCACAAAGCGAGTCGCCACTATCGGGTGAAACGCCACCATGGAGCGACAAGGAATGGTCTTTGTAGGCAATGCGGAAACGATTTACTCGAAACGATTTGCCGATAAGTGAGAAGCGTCCGCCTTCAACGGTCCACAAAGTGTCTCTCACCCGAAGTTGAGAGGGTTGCAAGGCCGTGATTGTATGTCGCAATCCATCAGCCCTACG
>JALFTM010000160.1 GCA_022788345.1 Bacteroidales bacterium | reverse complement strand
GTGACCCTCGGAAGAGGCGTAAGATATATTGACGATCGTGCTTTTCAAGACGCACTTATTACGGACATATCAGATCTACCGGAAGGGCTTGAAACAATTGGCGACTATTCATTTAACAAAATTCTTGTCAATCGCGACCTTATTTTACCCTCAACGCTCACAAAAATAGGAGATTATGGTTTTGGCAATTTGCGCAGCGAATATGGCTGGTTCTTCCACAATCAGCTTGTCATCCCCCAAAAGATGAAATATATTGGGAACTATGTATTCTGTGGTAGCCGAAAGGTGGGCATGAAACTCGACATTCCTGAAGGCGTAGAGACCATTGGTGGGTATGCGTTTGCAAATACTTTTATCTCTGAAATCACCCTGCCCTCTACCCTGAAAGAGATCAAGTTGGCTGCCTTTCGCGAAATGATGATGCTTGAAAAGGCCACATTTAAGCCCAATACGGTGTTGGAAAAATTGAGCGCAGACATCTTCTTTAAGAGTCCCAATTTGCGCTATGTAGACATGAGCCAAGTAAACAGCCCTGCTCTGACGCTGACAAATGTTTCGCGCTTGGGAGAGACATCTGTATTCAGAGAGCTGAAGCCATACACCGTTGTCTATCTTCCAAAGTCGTCCACAAATGTAGATGCTATCGCCGATGGAGAAGAGAACTTTGTGCAATACGATGGTAGCGCATGGAAGTGTAAAAACTTTGTAGCTTATGACAGCTACGATGCTTATCTGCCTGCAAATATCAATTATTCGACCAACTTCCCTACATTGGGCGGAACGCTTGAAGAAAATGGCAACAAGCAACACTATGCCCCCAACCAAATGACACCGGAGGAAAAAGCACAATTCGCTGCATGGAAAGCGGCTCTGCCTGCCACTCGTGGTTGCGACTACGAGTTACCCTTGGGCTTCACAGCCACTTCTGCGGTCTACAAGCGTGCACTCTCCTCCCCTGCAAAAGACGGTTTGCTGACAGTTTCCTTACCTTACAGTTCCAATCAAGTGCAGGCAGGCCTGACTATCTTCAAGTTGGTATCCGAGAAAGAATTGATTGACTCGCACAACAATAAGGGCTTGTGGTTCTTATCCTTGGACGATAATCGTCTGACACCATCAATGCTCACAGAAGCAGAGCGAAGCAAATGCCTCACCGCCAATTATGCTTATATTGCCAAGGTGGCCGATGCCACAGCTTTAGGATCACCTGTTAATGGCTACTACACCCTCTTTAGCTCCACAAATGCAGCCGTGCCTTCAACTCCAACAAGCTACACAGCGGTAACGGCCAGCGATGGTCAAAGCACTTGGAGTTTTGTGGGACATCCTATGAACATTTCCAACGCCACAGCCTCCTCTGAAAAGTTCTACACATTCACTGCTAACACGAGAAAGTGGCACCCTATCAAGGCCTCTAACCCCAATGGCTATGTACATTCTTTCCGTGGCGCATTGAAATATACTGGCACAGATGCAAGCTACGCCAAGGTTGTACCTCAAATAATAGAAGGCAACACTCCTTTGGACACCACTACGGGCCTCAACTCAGTGGCTGTCACAGAGAACGCAAGTGCAACCGTTTACACCCTCGATGGTCGCAAGCTCGGCACATCGTTGGAAGCCCTCCCTGCTGGCATCTATGTCGTAGGAGGCAAGAAAGTGATGAAATAATTATTGCCCAAATAGACAGTAAGACGACACGCATTATATATTATATATAAAATTTTACGCCTAATTCGGGCCGACCACATTATAATGGTCGGCCCGAATTGTTTTTCTTTACGCAGCGATAGCACAAAGAGCTATCACCTTGTCATTCAGCATTTTTCTATTCAAAAAGCATCGCCTCGGTAGAAAATACTGCAAAGCATTGCTTGTATGTAAAAATATGTACACGAAAAACAAACTATCTATCAATTATCATCTATTGCGCCATACGATTGAATAGAGTTGGTTTTATAAACGCCCACTCTATCTCCGTGATTTTCTCATGAAAACCATGGAGATCAACTATGGTTTATGGGATTGGTTTTGAAAACTACTCTGCTCACGATTATTTTTGGTAGCCCATCCGAACGTTAACTTACAACCCATTTGCAAAGCGAGCATATCATTTATACAGCAAGAAATGTTAAAATCGACTGATTTTGAGAAATCTCTTGCAATTAGTCACGGAGAAAGCCTTAACTTTGCCCCTGAGAAAAGTACTCGTACCCATTTACTTAATGGCAAATCTTGTATTTGCAACTAAACGTTCTTGATGTTTTAGGGTGTTGTTGTCGTCCCAAATAAGGCACTAACAACTCATCTGCAAATCCATTGCAACCACTCTTCGGTGTTGTCGTCGTCTCAATATGAGACGCTAACAACGCATGCACTTTGATATTCGTGATATTTAAACAAACAATATGAAAACAAATTATTTTAGCCACAGGATGAAGTGTGTCCTATCCCTCATTCTGTTATCTTTTGTCTGCTTTGCACAGTCTGCTATGGCTGTGGATTGGGGTACGACTATTTATTATACCCGTACAGGCATTACTCAGAATGGAGTCAATGGCCGTTTCTATTGCACAGAGCGCACTGATGGCGGACTGAACATTGTTGGTATTCATTTAGATGCTAAGCCAAGCAATGGTGACGTTATCATTATTCCAGAACAATTAGGGAATAAGTTTGTATATGGCATGAATCGTTGTGGAATATACAATGCTGTTAATAATGGTGGAGAAAATTTCTATTACACTCCTCTTAAATGGGAAAATGCCCCCGATCAGTTCGGTCTGTCGGTGCCTGGTAGCATGAAAGATTTATTTACTCTTAGCCCCACAGCAACAAATGCAAGTGATGCAGTTCCCAATTCGGCACTTACAGAATTGATTATCCGTGACACAAACCAACCGACCTCAGAATTGCGCATCAATGCTTTTGCTTTCAAGGGATTCTCAAACCTTAAAAAAGTGACGCTTGGCAGAGGCGTAAAGTTCATAGAGCGGTATGCCTTTGATGGGGTAAACATTACGGAAATTTCTGCGTTCCCCGAAGGATTGGAATATGTTGAAGGCTATGCTTTCAACACAATCTTTGTAAATCGCGATCTTGTATTACCTTCAACCTTGAAGAAGCTTGGCGAATTTGTTTTTGGCAGTATACGCAATAATTATGGTTGGTTCTATCATAATGAGCTGAACATTCCTGCCAGTCTAAAATTCATAGGCTTTTCTGCGTTATGTGGTAGCCGAAAGGTAGGCATGAAACTCGTTGTACCAGAAGGCGTAGAAGTCATTGAAGGTCGCAACTTCAGTAACACATTCATCACAGAAGTGACGCTTCCCTCCACACTCAAAACGTTAGGAGTAGGTGCCTTTACCGATATGATGATGCTGGAGAAGGTGCACTTTAATAGCAATACGGAATTGAAGACTTTAGAGGGTGCTATCTTTTATAATACGCCCAACTTGCGCTATGTTGACATGAGTAAGGTCAACAACCCTGCTCTGACATTGAAAGCCCTTACACGTTCGGGAACGGCTTCTCCTTCTGGTGGGATGAGTCCTTACACGATGCTTTATCTCCCCATCTCGTCTACAGGCACAGGCGTAGTAGCTGCTGGTGAAGAGAACTTTGTGCAATACGATGGCAGTGCTTGGAAGTGCGACAAGTTTGCTGTGTACGATTCTCACACATCTTATCTCCCTGCGAACATCGATTATTCGCCTAACTTTCCAGCACATAATGGTGGAACTGCAAATGTGGGCAAACCACACTATGCTCCTACCATGATGACAGAAGATGAGAAAACGCAGTTTACAACATGGAAGTCCTCTTTGATTGCCGGCCGTGGTTGCGACTACGAATTGCCCATAGCGTTCACTGCTACATCTGCCGTTTACAAGCGTGCTTTCACTCCCGTTGCAGATGGCTTGATGACTCTG
>JALFTM010000159.1 GCA_022788345.1 Bacteroidales bacterium | reverse complement strand
GGTTGGGCGGGTGCAGTGGTGGCAAATCCTAAAGCTCTTGCTCAATGTTTTGCCCACGATTTCCCCCACTGCGGGGTGGGGCACCCTATATGTGGCCCGCTTTGCCTTGCTGGATCAGTCAGGCTATCGCAGCTTAAATTTATACTTCGATGTCGACCCTGTGTAAGCCCTTTGTTTGTTTTTTTGCAGATTATAGTTATGTCAGTATATATTCCCAGTATTCTTTCCCTCTTGGTGGTTTTGTCGATTGTCGCCTATAGCTATTGGCTGGAGCCATGGCTCGAACGTCGGCGGCGGGGACGCATCGTACCATCCACGCTACAGACCCTCATGGCCAACGCTGGAGGGCAGATCCACCAGTTGGGCGAACACCGCTATGAATACAGCTATCAAGACGGCATCTTTCTTCTCAATCAAGAGATGCCACACAGCTTTACGATAACCTTTCCTGCTTTCCTCTCTGTCGATAGGGAGGAACTGGAGGCTGTGCGCAACCTTGCCAATCGGGCCAATCAGACCTACGATGGCTGGAGCTTTTTCTATCACTACAACGAGCGTAAGGACGAATTGGTGCTGAGTCTCTGCACCCGCTTCACATTCTCTGTCGGTGGCAATGCCGATGAGGCTTTCCGCTCAACTTTACGCAACTGCTTTGAACTGCGCCACACCTTTGTTTCCACCTACCAAAAGGAAGCCCAAGAGGAGAGTGACGAGCGGGCAGCCAATAGCAGTCGGGACAAGTTCCTGCTCCATATGCGGGAATACGCCCTGCAACCCAAGGCCGACCGCACTGCCTTGTCGGGACGCCAACTCCGTGAACTCTTGCGCATCGTTGGGGAGCACGACATCCTCGAACCCCTTCGCTTGACCATCTATGAGGGAGAGCGCGCCACGGTCATTACAGACAAAGAGGCCATCTTGGATTATGACCTCGCACAGCCCATCCTCGCGATGCAACAAAGGGAACAGGAATTGGGGGGAGAGGCACTCCTCGACACGCACGCCACTCTCACGCTCACTTACGCCCCGTTGCACAACCACGAGAATAAGCATTTGGCGCAACTAACCATCGTGTTGGAACGTTTAGCCACCGATCAAGATCTCACCCTCTTCCGCGCTTCCATCGCTCGTCCGGCCTACGTGGCCGATGGCACGATGGCTTTTGTGGAAGACACCAATGTAGACTTTGCCACCTCTGTGCTCTTGGCCTACGATGGCGGACGCCTTGAGGCCCGTGAAGCAGAGTTGCGCTATATGTGGGACGATGCCAAAGACAAAGCAAAGGAAAAGAAGTTTGGCGAGCTCACCGAACCGCAACGTCTGCTTCTACGGGTGGACGAGCAGCCGTTAGGCTACAACCTCTACTGGGGGCGCAAATGTTCTCTCACCAATCGCTATGTCGAAGCCATTGTCCTTTTGGAAAACGCCTACACACTCTTGGAAGAGCGTTTCGAAAGCCTCACCGAAGCCGAAAAAGAGACCTTTGCCGAAGTGCTTTACCACCTCTGCTTCTGCTACAACAGCATCGGCAACTACGCCATGGCCTTTTTCTACATCAGTGGCTTGCAAGGCACACGCAACCTACGCTATCAGCGCGAAGTGGTCAATACGCTCGTGAACATGCACGACTATCGGGCGTTGCAACAAATTGACCGTTTCCTCCGCCGTATAGACGACATGATAGAAAACACCGAGGAGGGCGAGGAAAACATCACCTTGGAGCAACACCGCTCCTTCCTCTATCGCCGTCGTCTCCAAGCGCTCATCAATGCCAACCTCTTGGACGAAGCCGAGCAGTTTGCCACCCGCTTGCGCACCCGCGACGACTGTCGAGAGGCTGCCCAAGAACAACTGGCCGAGATTGCCCGACTGCGCGCCATCGAAGCCACCGACCGCATCGCAGAAGCCTTGGATGCCACTCCTGTTGCCCCCGAAGAGGAAGAGGGAGAACTTGACTCCCTCCCTTAGTGCCTAACAATGATAGAATACTCCATTTTAAGCTAATCTATTTGATATATAATGAAAAGAAAATTGACTGTTAAGAGGCTAAGGAGGTTTCTCCTTGCCACAGCTACGATGTTGGCTTTGACAAGTAGCTTGCCTACCTATGCTCAACACGAGCATCATGATTCGGACGAATGTTTGGTGATTATTCCCGATGATTATAACGCTTCGGTGGCTGGTGCAAGACAGATGCCTTCGCATTTTGGACCAGATCCCACAAAGCCTGTTGTGAGAAATACGAACAGGGTGTACAAAGTGCGACTGGCCACGCTCATCGCTCCCGACTATCTGCCTG
>JALFTM010000158.1 GCA_022788345.1 Bacteroidales bacterium | reverse complement strand
CTCGATGGTAAAGCTTTTCAAGATAACCTTGGCGAATTCGTGTTGGCAACGTGTCCTGTAGAGACTGTAGTGACGAAAGCTGACCTCTTTGTGCAGAGTATGAAAGCGTGGCTGGAAACCCTTGAAGATGGTGTTTTGATGCTTGTTCCTGATATGCAAAGCTATGGCACGCAGGTATTGCAAGCTATGGCAGAAACAAAAGGACGCATTGTGCTTTTTACCACAGAAATGGTTGCGGGAAGAGGCTTTGAACAAGAATTAATTAGCTATTCTGTCGCTCATGCGTTGGGCATTACCCAATAGCATAGACTCGACCTCGGCTCGCAGAAAAGAAAATATTTACACCCCAACTTATTTCAACAAAATGGGAAAAGTTTTAATCATTGGTGCTGGTGGCGTAGCCACAGTGGCTGCTCACAAGGTGGCTAAGAACACCGACGTTTTCGATGAGATTATGATTGCCAGTCGCACAAAATCTAAGTGTGATGACATTGTGAAGGCAATAGGAAATCCCAATATAAAGACAGCACAAGTTGATGCGGATAGCGTGGAACAGCTTGTGGCGCTCTTCAATGAGTTTAAGCCAGATCTTGTAATGAATCTCGCTCTTCCTTATCAAGATTTGACCATTATGGAAGCCTGCTTGCAAAGTGGCTGTAACTATCTTGACACAGCGAATTATGAGCCTAAAGATGTTGCACACTTTGAGTATTCTTGGCAGTGGGCTTTTAAGGAGCGTTTCGAAGAGGCAGGCTTGACAGCTATCCTTGGTTGTGGTTTTGATCCGGGCGTGACGAGCGTCTATACAGCCTATGCAGCAAAGCATCATTTCGATGAGATTCAATATCTCGATATTGTGGACTGCAATGCAGGTAACCACCATAAGGCCTTTGCAACCAATTTCAATCCAGAGATCAATATCCGCGAAATCACACAAAAAGGCCAGTATTGGGAGAATGGCCAGTGGGTTGAAACAGAGCCTTTGGAAATCCATATGCCTTTGACTTATCCTAACATTGGCCCTAAGGAAAGCTATCTTCTGCACCATGAGGAGCTTGAGAGCTTGGTGAAGAATTTCCCCACAATCAAGCGTGCACGCTTTTGGATGACCTTTGGCCAAGAATACTTGACACATCTCCGAGTTATCCAAAACCTTGGTTTAGATAGTATCAAGCCTATCAATTATCAAGGAATGGAGATTGTGCCTTTGCAATTCTTGAAAGCAGTATTGCCCAATCCGCAAGATTTGGGGGCTAATTACGATGGTGAGACCAGCATTGGCTGTCGCATTCGTGGCTTGAAAGATGGGAAAGAACGCACCTACTATGTTTATAACAACTGCTCGCACCAAGCGGCTTACGAGGAAACGGGTATGCAAGGCGTGAGCTACACGACTGGTGTACCAGCTTGTATTGGCGCTCGTCTCTTTATGCTTGGCGAATGGAAGCGTCCGGGTGTTTGGAATGTGGAAGAGTTTGATCCAGACCACTTCATGGAAGAACTTAACAAACAGGGACTTCCTTGGCATGAAATACATGATGGTGATTTAGAACTCTAAACCTTTCATTTATAACAACAAATCGGGCTGTATCTCTTTATAAAGATACAGCCCGATTTGTTATTATAGCTTACGAATAATAAAACAGAAAATATCCTGCTATCAGAAGTTGCAGTAAGAGAATGATGGGGATGCCATACTTGAACTTCTTATGGAGTGTCTTGTGTCGCCACAGCTTGATGGCACACCAAGCTCCAAGGCTACCGCCTATGCAGGCCAATAGCAATAGATTGAATTCGGAAATTCTCCATTTCTTGTGCTTGGCTTTTAGTTTGTCTACGCCATAAACAAAAAAGGTGAGGAGATTGATGCCGAGGAGATAGTAAAGTAGAAAGGAAAGCGAGAGCATTGTTTCAATTCATTGCTGGCTTAGGCGTGCAAGGTGATGTCTTTGCCAAAAGGAGCTAAGGAGAGCTTGGCCAACTTGAAGTGCTGCTTGGCAAAAGGCAAGCCGATAATTGTAATGGCAAGGAGAATACCGAAGAGAATGTGCATAAGCCATGCCCAAAGTCCTCCGAAGATAATCCAAAGCAGATTGAGTGGCAACAAGAGACAACCTTTAAGCGGTGAATTGGTATCTTGTATCTCTGCTCCAAAAGGCCAAAGGCAGAGCACACCAATTTTGAATGTTTGGATGGCGGCTGGTAGACCAACAATAGTTATTGCAAGTGCTAAACTCCCTGTAAAATAGCCTAAAGCAGCTTCTAATCCTCCGAAAAGCCACCAAAGTAAGTTTCCGATAATGCGCATGTTCTTCTATTTTTTTCAAAATGCCGTGAGGAAAAGAAGCTTTCCTCACGGCGTAGATGTTTTTATTAGCACGCAACGCTATGTAGGCAGGTGCCGAGAAAAACTTAATAGTTTTGAGCTTCGATTTGGAAGTAGCTCTCAGGATGACCACAAACAGGGCACATCTTTGGAGCTTTCTTGCCGATGACAATGTGACCACAAACATCGCATTGCCAAACACAATCGCCATCGCGAGAGAAGACGATTTCATCCTCGATGTTCTTGAGTAGCTTGCGGTAGCGTTCTTCGTGATGCTTCTCGATGGCACCTATCATTTCAAACTTGCGGGCAATTGTCTCAAAGCCTTCTTCACGTGCTTCTTTGGCAAAGGTGGCATACATGTCTGTCCATCCGTAATTTTCGCCAGCAGCTGCGTCAGCGAGGTTCTCCGTTGTGCTGGGAATTTCACCGCCATGGAGCAGTTTGTAAAGGATTTTAGCGTGGGCTTTCTCGTTGCGAGCAGTTTCTTCAAAGAGATGCCCAATTTGTACAAATCCGTCTTTCTTAGCTTGCTTCGCAAAGTACAAATACTTTGTGTGTGCTTGTGATTCACCAGCAAAGGCTGTTTGGAGATTTTTCTCTGTTTTGCTTCCTTTAAGTTCCATAAGTGAAAACTTTATTGTTAGTGTTATTGAATTGTTATCCGTGTTACAAATATAGGAATTTCTTTAGGAAAGTGCAAGAGAAACAACTTCTTTTTAACGTGATTTTGATAAGAATCATTTCCTCAAAAACTTCAGCGCTTATTCTTTTATTTATAGTACAATGTTTGTCGCTGTATATGAATATCCCTCAAACCCAAAGAAGATGGATTTGAGGGATATAGCTATAGGGATAGAATTAGTTTATCGCTTGAATTTGAGACTCTGCGATTTACCATTGCAAACGACATTGACAACGTAGCACCCATGCCCTGCATCGAAAGGCATGATTAGACTTTCATCTGTAGTAGTCCCTTGGGTAAGAACGCGACCGAAGAGGTCGCTAACCAAGATGCGCTTGCGAAAGCCTTTCGTGTCAGAGAGAGTGACCTTTATAGTGCTATCGTTGTTGGCAACCTTCAGCTTGTTCTTACTGGTAGCCATTTTCTTGAGACCTGTTGTCGTGGGCAAAGAGAAACGATAGAGCTTTGTCTCATGTGGGGCAATGCTCATAGTGTAATGGCCAAGGGCTGTGCCAATGTTTGACTTTTGCCAAAGGTCTCGCACAATGTATGTGCTGTCTGTGTACATGTAGGCCTTTGCCATGTCGAGCGTATAGGTCTTTGTGGTGTTGCTACGATTGAGCACGGCCACGGTCATGTCGCCATTTTCCATATCCTTGACTAAGACATCAAATGTGCCGTCGCTTTGGATAAGCTCACCTTGAACGCCCATACGGTCTTGGTTGACAGCGATGACTTCTTCGTTGGTAATCAGCGCTAAATCTTCGTTGTTGATAGAACGAATATCGAACGAGAGTGTCAGGGGAGAGGCCATGATGCTCCAAAGAGAGAATTGGCTTTGGTACTCGGTCTGTGTCATACCGGTATATTTGGTGCCATGAAGTTGGGCATAAGTTGCAGCATCGTGACTACTTGATTTGCCTTTCCCATGTAAGCCCACGCACATCATATCGGCATCGTTCCAGCGATTGACACCGCCATAGGCCCAAAGGTTCTTTGTGCCGTCGAAACCTTGAATTGCTCCAATATGTCCAGCATCAGCCTTTGCGCCCCAATCCCAAAAGTCACGACTATCGTAGGTCACACGCCAGCAAGTAGCCCCAGTTTCTGCGCCCCATTTCCAAGGTTCGCGAGGCCCCCATTCGCACATATAATAAAGAATGTTACGCCTTGTGGCTTTGAGAGCATCGCCCATGGTCTTGTAACGCACCTTGGCCGTTTCGGCATCATCAGGGGCATGACAATAGTCGTATTTCAGCAGATCGAAGCCCCAGTTGGCATAGGCCGTTGCATCTTGTGTCTCGTAGCCGAAAGAACCGAAACAGCCTGCACAAGTGCGCTCGGCTGCGTCGGAGTAAATACCAATTTTTAAGCCTTTACTATGGACATAATCCACCACACTCTTCAACCCGTGAGGGAACTTCGTTGTATTGTAAGCTGGTGTGCCGTCTGCGTTGCGTGATGTAGCGTGCCAAAGATCGTCGATGCAAAGGTAGTTGTAACCAGCATCGTTGAGTTTATATTTTTCAAAGGCATCGGCCACTTGACGCACTTTCTCATCGTTGATTTCTTCTTCAAATACGTTCCAAGAGAGCCAGCCCATGAAAGGGGTTGGTTGTTGGAGCTTAGAGGAGACCTCTAATGTAATGGCTTCGGTAGCAAGTTCGCCATCATTATTGACGATAGCATTATAAGTATATGTGCCTTCTTCGGCAATAGTGCCTTCAATGAGTTGGCGTTTTGCATTGTAGGTCAATCCTGTGGGTAATCCCTCAACGCTAATGGTGGCTTTCGGATTAGTGGCGCGCAACTTCTGCATGAAGCGTACATTGGGTTGAGAGTACACTTTCGTAGCACAAGCGAGTTTGGACGAAATTTCTTCTTCGGAAACCAAAATAGGAGGAGTGGAAGCACGGGCATAGTACTCAAAGTAGGCATTAGCCCAGTTAGTGTGGTCGCAAACATTATCACCTACTCCTGCAAAAGTTTCGAGGATAAGGTACTTCCAACCATTCGTGTTTACATCTACCGAGAAAGAAGGTTTCCCTGCTTGGATAGTGCCTTCTTGCACAACATGTAAGTCATTGTTCTCGCCTTTTAGCGAAACCCGATAATTGGCTACGCCATATTGGGTGGGATTAGTTCTTGCTTCAGCAATTACTTCATCGTCAATGCCGATACGGCTCACGAAGCGCGTAGCCCCATTGATTTTCACAATGATTTTGCTTGTGGCATGAGCGCCTACGCCACTGGTGTAGATGGTGTCGTTCATTGAAAGGGCATTGCCGTCAATGCTCTTATTCGGCTTTAAGCTTCCCCAGCCATTGACTATTTTGGTGAGATTCATGTCGCCCAAAAGAGCAATGTCTCGGCTTGCGTCGGATGTGGGAGGGGCAACTGTCACTTTTTGAGCATTTGTGTGCACTGTGCCAAGCAACAAAGGCAGGAGAAGTAGTTTTTTCTTCATAATATGGTTGGATATAATTATAATAAGGAGTGAAGATTTTTCGCTTGTAAAGTTAGTCCTTTTTTTGAGAAACTGCAACCTTTGTGTGAGAATGTTGCCACTCTGAGGCTACCAGAAAGGAGGAATTGAAGTGGGGATAGGCAATGATAAGAAAACCTGTATCTTGCCTTTTGTGTATAGGCAAGATGCCTGTTTTAAGAAAATAGACGTACCTTTGTACCATAAATATAAAAAGCATACTAATGAAACCCTTATTTATAGCAGGTCCTTGCGTCATAGAGTCGGCGACTTTGTTGGATGAAGTGGCGGCTGTCTTGGCCGAGTTGCGCCAGCGATTTGCCATAGAATTATACTTCAAAGCCTCTTTTGATAAAGCCAATCGTACTTCCATTCGCTCTTTCCGTGGTCCGGGCTTGGAACGTGGCTTGCAGATGTTGAGCGATGTGCGTAGCAAGTATGGCTTGCCGTTGCTCACAGACATACATGAGAGCGAACAAGCTGTGGCTGTTGGACAAGTAGTAGACGTTGTACAAATTCCCGCTTTTCTTTGTAGACAAACGGATTTGTTAGTGGCGGCGGCTCAAACGGGGTGTATCGTTAATGTCAAGAAGGCTCAATTCCTTTCTGGGGCTGATATGCGCTTCCCTGTGGAGAAGTGCCGGGAGGCCGGAGCTAAGGAAGTGTGGCTGACAGAGCGGGGCAATATGTTCGGATACAACAATTTGATTGTCGATTTCCGCAATATCTCCGACATGCTACAAATCACAGACCGCGTGATTATGGATTGCACACATAGTGTTCAACGACCGGGTGCAGCTGGAGGTAAGACAGGCGGAGATCGCCAGTTTGTTCCTGCCATGGCAAAAGCCGCACAAGCCTTTGGGGCAAACGGCTTTTTCTTTGAGACACATCCATCGCCAGATGAAGCATTGAGCGATGGACCAAACATGATTGCTTTGAGCGATGTTGAGGCAGTTATATGCAGTTTAATTGCAAATACTACAGAAAAATGAACCGTTGGAGCGAAGTTGCTATTAAATGTCTTCATGCAGAAGCAGAAGCATTATTGGAGCAGATACCCCATGTAGACGAAAGTTTTGAGCGTGCTGTGGAAATCATACTTGCTTGTTCGGGCAAACTTATAGTGACAGGCGTGGGTAAGAGTGGACATATCGGTGCCAAAATCGCTGCAACCCTATCTTCAACAGGAACACCCAGCTTTTTTGTCAATCCTTTGGATGTCTTCCATGGTGATTTGGGCGTGATTACGCCTGCTGACGTTGTACTGGCAATCTCTAATTCTGGACAAACAGACGAGCTATTGCGCTTTTTGCCCTACCTGAAAGAGCACGCCATTCCAGTCATAGGCATGAGTGGTAATCCACAATCGCTTTTAGCTTTACACTCCAATGCGCATTTGAATATCGCTGTTTCGCGCGAAGCCGAACCACTGGGACTTGCGCCCACTTCATCAACGACTGCCACATTGGCTATGGGAGATGCTTTGGCTTGTGCTCTAATGACTGCACGCAACTTTAAGAGTACGGATTTCGCACAATTCCATCCCGGTGGCTCTTTGGGACGACGTCTTCTCACAACAGTGGGCGATGTGATGTATAAAAACAATCTTCCCCTTGTGCCTCCTACAATGTCTTTGGCGGAAGCTTTAATTGTCGTAAGCCGTGGACGTTTAGGATTAAGTGTCGTTATGGACGGGGATAAAATCGTTGGCATTGTCACGGATGGTGATATTCGACGTGCTATGGAAAGCCGTCAGCAGGAATTTTTCAATCTTCAAGTTTCGGAAATAATGTCGCCACATCCCAAGAAGGTAAGTCTTGACACTAAGTTGGCCGATGCGGAAGATTTGCTCAACCGTAATAAAATACATGCTGTTCTCGTAGCTGATGCAGACGACCATTTATTGGGAATCGTGGATTCTTTTGCGCTCAATCTTTGATTTAGCGTTTGTTTACAATTGATTTGCATTTGGTGCTTTGATGTATTATCTTTGCAGTGCATTCGTATCGGGCGAAGTCTTCCAAGGGGGAGACTTCGCTTTTTGTAGGGCTTAATGAGATGATAGACAGATAGCGCAAGGAGAAAAACTGAGAGGTGCAAGTTGTTTCTCCTATCAGCGCAACTCTAATTTTTAGATGGCGTATGGCGAAAATGGTCATGACGAGAGAAGAGTAAATGATAATGTTTCATAAATCTTTTGTTTCTCTTTTGTAAAGAATACGCTACCTTTGCTTATTAGAAGCAAGTCAGTAAAGTGAGGTGTATTCCTTATTTACAGAAATGATGAGCCACTTTATACAGATGTGAACATATTCATGATGTGTGGAGAAGCACCATCAGCAAGATAATAATAGGAAGCGAACAAGGATACTGGGTTGTAAGGTTTAATAAAGGTCCCCCAACGGACAAACAACAATAACTATTCTGGAGTATGAAATCACCGCTTGGTCACACAAATAGCATGTGGCAAAAGCTCATTAGTTTTTTGAAAAATTGGACGCTACCAGTGTCCATGTTGGTCGGCATCATAGGTTATTTGGTGGTGGATGCGTTGCCTCTTTCAATGGTTGTGCGTCGTGGTATTGTGAACACAGCAGAAGTAGTACAACCCAGTTTGATTTTTGCAATGTTGTTTCTAACTTGCTGTCGCATAGATTATAAACAGTTGCGTCTCCATCGTTGGCAGGGGTTGTTGTTGGGAGTACAATGTTGCTTGTCGGCTTTGCTCTTTGGGGTAGCAGCATGGACAAAAGGCAGTGCCGTAAGCCTTGTGATGGAAAGCGCAATGCTTTGTGCGATTACTCCTACGGCCACGGCAGCGGCTGTGGTGGCCAACAAATTGAAAGGCGATATGTCGGGGGTAATTGCATATACAATGTTAAGCAATTTTCTCGCAGCAGTTGTTTTACCTTTGTTTGCTCCATTGTTGCATGATAGTGAAATGGCCTTTTGGCCAGCATTTGGTGCAGTGCTTGCGCGCATCCTACCGATGCTTATTGCTCCCTTTTTGTTGGCGGTGTTGGTGCGCAAGTATAGCGCACGTTTACTCCGCCTTATTGTTGGAGTAAGTGATTTACCCTTCTATCTGTGGTGTCTTTGCCTGCCCATATCAATTGCTTTGGCAATGAAGACGTTATTACATTCCAATATCGGTGTGGGCGTTGCCATAAGCATAGCTGTGGTTTCACTTTGCGTTTGTTTGGTGTCATTTAGTATAGGTCGTCAAATAGGGCGATGTTATGACACACCTGTAGCAGGAGCGCAGAGTTTGGGGCAGAAGAACACAGCCTTTGGTATTTGGGTTGCCTATACCTTTCTCACGCCTGTCACCTCTGTGGCTGGAGGCTTCTACGCCATTTGGCACAATGTGTACAATGCGTGGCAACTGGCTGAACAGCGAAAAAGAAAATCTTCCGCACCTTAATAGCCAAATAAGTTTTGGTTGTTTGGTGCATAAATAATAAATTTGTATGCTATAAAAAGAACACAATTATGCCACACATTTCAGAACGTGCGGTGATCATGCCCGAATCTCCTATTCGCAAACTTGCGCCTTTGGCTCAAGATGCCATGACGAGAGGTGTGCATGTCTACCAGCTTAATATCGGTCAGCCCGATATAAAAACTCCCGAAGTGGGATTGCAAGCATTGAAAAACTTGGAACGCAACCTTTTAGAGTATAGTCCAAGCCAAGGTTTCTTGTCCTATCGTCAGAAGCTGACGAAGTATTATAAGAAGTACGATATAGACTTGGATGCCGATGATATAATCATTACGGCAGGCGGTTCAGAAGCAGTGCTTTTTGCTTTTCTTTCTTGTTTGAACCCAGGGGATGAAATCATAGTACCAGAACCCGCATATGCTAATTATATGGCTTTTGCCATTTCGGCTGGCGCAAAAATACGCACTGTAAGTTCTACTATAGAGGAAGGGTTTGCATTGCCTCCTATTGAGAAGTTTGAAGCCTTGATTAACGAACATACAAGGGCTATCCTCATTTGCAACCCCAATAACCCAACGGGCTATCTCTATAGTCGTCGGGAAATGAATCAAATTCGGGA
>JALFTM010000157.1 GCA_022788345.1 Bacteroidales bacterium | reverse complement strand
CTCTCTGCACGATGCCCCACTTTCAAGCCCATGCCGAAGAACATGCCCGTGAGCTGATGCGATGTTCTGCGGGCGAACTGCAAGAGATGTTGCATTGCAACGAAAAGCTCGCCGTGCTCAATAAGTTGCGCTACGAACATTTCTTCGATGATGGTCTTGTGCTACCAGCTGCATTGGCCTATACAGGGCAGGCGTTCCGCCACTTGCGTGCCAAAGATTGGTCGTCTGAAGTGTGGGAATACGCCCAAGAGCACCTTTTTATCACTTCCTTTCTTTATGGTCTTCTACGTCCACGTGATGGTATCCGCAATTATCGTCTTGAAGGAACTGCTCGCCGTCCCGATACAGACGAACGCTATTTCGACTATTGGCGTTCACACTTGACCGAGCATTTCATCCGTGCCATCAAGGCTGATGACGGCATCCTTCTCAACCTTGCCAGTGAGGAAATGAAAGGCCTCTTCGATTGGAGGTGTGTCTGTGAGGAGGTTGAGGTTGTGCAACCCGAATTTATGGTTGCCAAAGAGGGCGGATTGAAGACCGTTGTGGTGTATGCAAAAATGTGTCGTGGGGCAATGGCACGCTATGTTCTAACCCATCGTTGCACCTCTTTGGCTGAGCTTCGAAGCTTTGAATACGAAGGCTTCCACTACGCCAATGATTGGCTCTATGTTCTATGATACGCCACCTCTCGGAAACCACCTCTACGATGTCTCTCCTTGCTTCGCCCGAATGGCAGGCTGTGATGGACAAATATGTCTTGCTGACGACCGACTTCCAAACAGCAGGACGTGGCCAGCGTGGCAATCGTTGGGAGTCGGCACGTGGCGAAAATCTCCTCCTTGGTCTCGCTGTGCGTCCCACATTTCTGCCACCGCACGAGCAATTTTTCCTCTCCGAAGTGACTGCTCTGTCGGCTCAAAAAGCCTTGTCGAACGTGCTCGCAGGTGTAACTCTCAAATGGCCGAACGATCTTTATTATGGCGATAGTAAATTAGGGGGGATGTTGTTGGAACATCAGTTGCAGGGCGCAACCATCGTTCGCACGATCATTGGCATTGGCATCAACGTGAACCAAACGGTTTTCCTCTCCGATGCGCCCAACCCTGTTTCATTGAAGCAAATTCTGGGAACGAGACTCTCCAGAACGAGCCTCTTGAACCACTTCTTTGCTCACTTTCAAATGCAGTATGAGCGTTTGGAGAAAGGCGATAGTGCAGGCATTCATGCCGACTATCTTTCAGTGTTGTTTCGTCGTGAAGGCTATCATGTTTATAACGATGGACAAGGCGACTTTGAAGCTTGTATTCAGAATGTTGCACCCGATGGGACGCTGACTTTGAGAGATAGAACTGGTCAAGAGCGCCACTATCAGTTCAAAGAAGTCCGCTTTGTTTTATAAAGAAAATCTCTTTACGCTTTGCACAAACGCATCCTCCATATCGCCCTTCCCAGCATCGCTTCCAACATCACGGTGCCTTTGCTTGGGCTTGTTGATATAGGCATTACGGGACATCTTGGAGCTACGGCTTATATTGGCGCAATGGCTGTTGGCACAAGTGCTTTCAGTCTCATCTATTGGCTTTTTGGCTTCTTGCGCATGGGCACGGGCGGACTGACCGCTCAAGCCGTTGGTTCGCAACATCAGCAGGAAGTGCAAATCATTCTTTTGCGTGGTCTGTTGGTGGCGGGTTTGTGCGCCATGGGGCTGTTGGTTGGTCAAACTTTCATTGCTGACCTTGCTTTTGCTCTGTTCAATAGTGGTGCACAGGTGGATACTTTGGCGCGGTCCTACTTCTCTTGGCTCATTTGGGGTGCACCAGCTATCTTGGGACAATATGTCTTGACGGGTTGGTTCTTGGGACAGCAAAATGCGAAACAGCCTTTATGGATTGCCATTGTCCAGAATGTAGTGAACATTCCTGCTTCTCTCTTTTTTGTGCTTGTCTTGGGTTGGAAAATGGCGGGTGTGGCCATGGGCACGCTCATTGCGCAATATGCAGGCCTTGGACTCTCGCTCTTCTTCCTTTTTCACCACTACAAAGCGCACCATTGGCGGGTGGCTTGGCAGGAAGTGGTGCATCGTAGCGCTTTGTTGCGCTTCTTAAATGTCAATCGCAACATCTTTCTGCGCACCCTTTGCCTCTTGGCCGTGACCACCTACTTTACGCGATTAGGGGCTGCTCAAGGCGAAGAAATTTTGGCCGTCAATGCGTTGTTGATGCAGTTCTATCTAATGGCATCTTATGTGCTTGATGGTTTTGCTTATGCTGGCGAAGCCTTGGGAGGTAGTGCCATTGGAGCCAACGATCGTTGTGCGCTGTGGCAAACAGTTCGCGCTGTGTTTCTTTACGCTGGCGGTTTGGCCGTGGGCTTTACTCTTATTTATGTTCTCGCCGCCCCCTTTTTCCTTGCCGTGCTCACTGATGACATGGCTGTGCGCATGGCTGCCATCCCTTATGTGCCTTATGCCGTTGTCCTGCCAGTAGTGAGTTTTGGCGCGTTCGTTTGGGATGGCTTCTACATCGGTGCAACGGCCACAAGGGGGATGCTCGTGGCTATGTTTGTCAGCAGCGTTGCGTTCTTCCTCCTCTGCTATGCTTTGCTCCCCTTATGGGGCAATCATGCGCTTTGGATGGCCTTTCTCACCTTTCTTGCCCTCCGCACTCTTTTACAAACCCTTTTGGCACGCAGTCGTTGGGGAATAGAAGCGACAATTAAAGGGTAAGGACAAGCGTGGAAATAGCGGATAAAATCTGATGAAACCTTGCCCATCAAAAATTTTATGGAACAACTCTTATCTTCTCACATCGGATCAGTGACACTCATGGTGGTGCTGTTGGAAGGGGATGCGACCTACAACGCCATGAGTGTGGCACATAAAACAGCCTTAGCCAAGCAATGGCTACTCAATGAGCGTTATGGCCCAACCATTCGTTTGACTGCAACCTCCAGCGGTGCGCCTCAACTCGATGGCACGCCTGATGCGGTGAGCATCTCACACACCACCACCGCCTTGGCCATGGCTTTTGCGTCTCATCCTGTGGGTGTCGATGTAGAAAAAAAAGCCCGCTGCAATCCTCGTCTTGTCAGTCGCATCCTGACTATCCGAGAACGAACCTTTTTTGAAGCACAGAACGAGCGCATTGCCACCATTTCGAGCGACTTGCTTTCTGCTTGCTGGACGAGCAAAGAGGCGGTTTACAAACTGCTCTCGCCCCATGGTATGCGCACCATTACACAGGTTGAATTGCAGTTTTCCGCCACAGACGGTTTGCCTCAGAGTGCCACTTTCGAGGAACATCGTGTTCGTTTACACCATTTCCAATTCCTTGATCATTGGGGCACAGTGGCCATGCCAATCCTCCCCTAAAGGACTCTGATTAGCCTTTTCTCAAACAGCTTTTAACCTCAGGAAAAATCGTAACTTTGCATACGAAGAACAATTCCTATCACAGATGAAAACTTACTCCTACAAACAAATCATACAACTCGCCCTGCCCATTCTTGTCGGCACGATGATGGAACAGATCATCGGGCTCACCGATACCATTTTCTTGGGGCGTGTGGGCGAAGTGGAGCAGGGAGCAGCCGCCCCTGCGGGGGTACTCTACATCACAATTTTCATGGTGGGACTGGGCTTTTGTGTAGGATCGCAAATTGTGATGTCGCGCCGCAACGGCGAGGGCAACTATCGCGACATCGGCACGGTCTTCTACCATAGCTTAGCCTTTCTGATGCTTGCTGCCTTAGCACTCTTCGTGCTCTCGCGCCTCTTTGTTCCAACCCTCCTTTCATGGGTGCTGAACGAGCCTGAGGTGCAACGTGCGGCAACGGAGTATCTCTATTGGCGTGTGATAGGCTTTTTCTTTGCTTTTGGCGGTCTGCTCTTTCGGGCGTTTTATGTATCCACATTGAATACGAAAACGCTGACCCTCAATAGTGTCGTTATGGTTCTAAGCAATGTGGCCTTCAACTACATTCTTATTTTCGGCCATTTCGGTGCGCCACGTATGGGCATTGGCGGTGCTGCCTTGGGGTCTGCTTTGGCCGAAGGTGTGAGCCTGCTTTTTTATGCGCTCTACACCCGACAAACGGTCGATTTGAAGAAGTATGGCCTTGATCGTCTGCCCAAGTTTCAACCCAAACTTTTGCGCAATGTCTTGGGCATCTCCTCTTGGACCATGTTGCAAGATGTCTTGGCCCTCGGCACTTGGTTCATCTTTTTCTTAGCGGTGGAACATTTGGGCAAGAGCGAGTTGGCTGCCAGCAACATCATCCGCAACATTTCTTCCGCTTGTTTCATGAGTATCTCCGCCATTGGTGCCACGGTGAGCACGCTCGTGGGCAACCTCATGGGCGAGGGCGAAATCGACTCCGTGCGTCCTCTTTTGGTGAAAACCATGAAACTTGCCTACATGGTGGTCGTTCCCTTGATAGGTCTTATTTATCTCTTCCCCAATCCTATTTTGAGCATATTCACCGATAGCGAACCACTAAAAGACCTATCCCTTGTGCCCCTTTATGTCTTGCTGTCGTCCAACTTCATTTGCGTGCCGGCCTACACCTTGATGCGTGGCGTGTCTGCATCGGGCAACACGAAAACGGCCTTTGTGACGGAGATGGTGGCCTTGGCATTCTATGTTATTTTTATTTTTGTGGCCATCCTTTATCTCCGCATACCTTTTTGGGCTTGCACCTTCTCCGAGCATATTTATTATATCATCTTATGGATAGGTTGTGGGCTGTATATGCGCTATGGCCGATGGTATGAAAGAAAAGTGTAACTCGCTATTTGCCTTACTTTAATAAGCTTGTTTTTTTTGACTTGTAGGGTATTGAAAGTCAATTGATATAAAAATCTCAAAACTTCATGCGCTTCCTGTTAAGACGGGAGGCGCATGAAGAATTTTCTGGAGGCGCATCGCGTTTTTTCAGGAAGCGTATGGTGTTGTGTCGCAGATGTAGGGTGGCCAGTTTGAAGGCATTGGTGGTTGTCTTTGTCACGGAGTTGGCCTATCATGTTCCTCTGTAAACACTCCTGCCGAATTGCTTGTACTAAAAGCATCCGCCTTTTGTTTGTCACATCTGCTATTTTTTTGTAGATTTGCAAAAGAATATAAATCCACTAAACTTGCGTGCTCTTTCATGCCCTAATGGAAACGAGGCGACAAGTTGCTCCCTATTCTAATGTGCATATAATGAACAAAATTCAGTACACGCTTTTCGCTTTCGTTCTCCTGCTTTTTACCGCTTGTGCAGGCAGTAAAGATGTTGTTTATCTCCAAGACTTGGCCAACCAGGAAATGATTAAAACCCAAAAGATCGGCAGTCTGAAATTCCAACAAGGGGATAAACTGACACTCGTGGTGACCAGTCATGCAACGCCAGAGCTGGCTATGCAATACAACCTCACGACTTATCAATCCCGACTGGGCATGGAACACGTCAGTAGCACACGCGACGAAGTGGGAGCTTATGTCGTGGGCGAAGATGGTACAATAAAAATGCCTGTCTTGGGCACTATTGCTGTAGCTGGACTGACTCTCCAAGAAGTTACCGACAAAGTGCAAGCGCAACTGCGCGGGGCACAATTGCGCGATGCCGTCGTGGTGGGACAAGCCTTAGGACAATACATTACAGTTCTTGGGGAGGTCAATCGCCCCGGACGCATCGCCATCGATCGCAACAGAATAACTTTGCTCGAAGCCCTTGGACAAGCTGGTGATCTCACCATCAAAGGCAAGCGCGACCAAGTGATGGTGGTGCGTCAAGAGGACGGACAAGCTAAAAATTATGTGGTAGACCTGCGCTCGAAAAACCTCTTCCGCTCGCCCGTCTATAACCTGCAACAAAACGATGTCGTTTATGTAGTTCCAAACAAGGTGCGCACCAATGATGCAACGGCCAATGGCAATGCGTTGAATTCTGTGGGCACTTGGATTTCCTTGGCTTCATTTGCTTTGACCCTTGGGGTGCTGATTTTTAAGTAAAGCACCAGCCCCATCTCCATAAGAACTTCGGAGCACGATGTGCCATAGAAGAAGTTCTCAAAACTATTCTCTCTCCTTTTAATAAGATACGTAAAAATGAAAGGCATTATCCTTGCTGGCGGTAGTGGCACAAGACTCTATCCCATCACCAAAGGCGTGAGCAAACAATTGCTCCCCATTTTCGATAAACCGATGATCTATTATCCGTTGTCTGTCCTAATGTTGGCAGGCATCCGTGAGATATTGGTTATTTCCACGCCACAAGACTTGCCGAACTTCCAACGCCTTTTGGGCGATGGTAGCGACTACGGCATCTCGCTTTCCTATGCCGAACAACCATCTCCCGATGGTTTGGCGCAGGCCTTCCTCATCGGGGAAGAGTTTATCGGGGAGGATGCGGCCTGCTTGGTGCTGGGCGATAATATCTTTCATGGTAGCCATTTGCGCACGATGTTGCGGGAAGCCGTGACCACAGCCGAGAAAAGAAACCTTGCCACGGTCTTTGGCTATCGGGTGAACGACCCTGAACGCTATGGCGTTGTTGAGTTCAACAGCGAAGGGCGTTGCTTGAGCATTGAAGAGAAGCCCACGCAACCCAAGTCGAACTATGCCGTCGTTGGTCTCTACTTCTATCCTAACAAAGTGGTGGATGTGGCTAAAACAATTCGCCCTTCGGCGCGTGGTGAATTAGAAATTACTACGGTCAATCAACGCTTTTTGGAGGATGGAGAGTTGAGTGTCCAAACCCTCGGACGCGGTTTTGCATGGTTGGATACGGGAACACACGACAGTCTCAGCGAGGCATCGACTTTTATCGAGGTCATCGAAAAGCGCACTGGTCTAAAGGTCGCTTGTCTTGAAGGCATCGCCTTCGAACAAGGATGGATCACCGCAGAACAGCTACGTACCATCGCCCAGCCAATGGCCAAGAACCAGTATGGGCAGTACTTGCTGAAACTTATTGAAGAGAAGAACAAGTAACCCTTTGTCTGCTTCCGCCTATGTCACGTGCCCTATTACTGATGCTTTGGAGCTATCTCATTGCGCTCCCGATGGCTTGGGGGCAAGATGGAGTGCGCCGTTTTGTACGCGTCACAGCGATGGAGGCGATACAAACGGGCGAGCAATATCTCATAGGTGGCTTGCAGTCTCAAGGCGACAGCCCTTTCTTTGGTCTGTTGAGCCACACGTTGAATAGTAAGGGGAAGATTGTTCCTCTTGCCATAGGGAAAGAAAGCCCTTCCACCTTGAGCTTGAGCGAAGCGCAATGCTCGCAGAGCGTTTGGACGTTCTCTGTGGAAAAAGAGATGGTGCAGTTGCAATGTGCTAAAGGCCATTTAGAGGTGACCAAAGCCACTACCACAACACTCACCTTCCGCACCAAGGGCCAAGAAGGGTGGCACTTAGAGATGGAGAAAGGCCATTTCGTCTTTCAGCAACAAGGGCGTCTATTGACGCTCGTAGCCAATAAGGAGATAGATGGGCGATATTCCTACGTCTATGGTGCTTACAAAGAGAACTATGGTGCGGCGGAATTGCAAATTTATAGGGAGGTGAAAAGTTTTGGAACCCAAGCAGGCGAAGCGACTCAACCACAAATGAATGTGCCCTTAGGACTTGGCACAGCATCAAGTGTAGTCAATGCTGCGGGAAAACTCTGCTCTCAACAGCCTTTGCGCCTACGAAACGACCTCTTGGCACAAGAAGACTCCTTGCTGGTGCTGACAGCATCCCCAGTTGTAGGAGATACGTTTGCGCTCACGGCACCAAGTGGGAAATCCCTCCCTCAACATTTGAAAGAAGTGCGGAACTGGGTCGTCACGAATGGTTATATTTGTACCACGGAGGGCACACCACGTTACCTTGTTGCCCATCAAGGAGAACTGTCGCTCTTGGGCGCAGAAGACGCAGCGATGGCTTTTGCTTCTCCATTGCGTTTTGTAACTTTTGCACCAAAGGCAGAAGTAAGAAACACTGCCCGAACGCTCACTTTGACGGGTGGCTGGACAGAACACCGGCTTCGCCAAGTTAAGGTGGAGGGCATTCGGAGTATCGACCTACGTCAAGCAGTGCTTCCAGCAGCCTTGCCCGATACTTTTGCCACACTACTTGCGCCAAATAGTTCTGTCTTTCTCTCGCAACATTATGCAACTTATCCAACGGCATGGCCTTTGGTGATTGTGAACGACACCTTGCAGGGCACAGCCACCCTTGTCGACAATTATCCCTATGCCTTTGCGCAACCTTTCTTTGCGCCTGCAGGAAAGCTGAACTACCACCGCGAAGCATTTGGAGACGGTGGGTGGGAAACGATCTGCCTGCCTTTCACCGCTTCCTTGCCCTCAACTTTCGTCGCGGAACGCCTCAAGGAGCGACAGGGAACGACTCTCATTTTCACACCTGCGGACAGCCTATTAGCAGGAGAAGCAGCCATCCTGCGCTATTCAGGCACACCGACCCTTGCGAAAGTATCCCTTACTCTTGCCAACCGGTCGGGATGGGTTAGAATGCCTGAAAAGAATGGCGAACTGGTGGGAACGTCCGATAGCTTACGCTTTGCAACGGACGGAATGGCCTATCTGCTTGAAAGCAAAGGCAACTATTTTCTCCCAGCCCAAGGTGGCAGTAGCTTGAAACCCTTTCGGGCGTATCTTCCTATGGGAACAGCCTCGCACATCGCCCTTTTACATGCCATTACAGGCTTGCACGCCACGACAACAGAGCTTGGCAATCAGTCTCGCTCCGAGCGTCACGACTTGCTTGGGCGTCCAGTGTCCGCCACGTTCCGTGGGCTGATTATCGAGAATGGTCAGAAGCGGTGGCGATAACCCCCTTACACCAACCTCCATTAACAATTAGACAAATTAGAATATGATTATCGCAGTAGATTTTGACGGGACCATCGTTGAGCATCGCTATCCCGCCATTGGCAAAGAGATACCTTTCGCCATTCGCACGCTCAAGCAGTTGCAAGCTGAAGGGCATTTATTGATTCTTTGGTCGGTGCGCATGGGCCGCCTTTTGGACGAAGCCGTAGCGTGGTGTCGGGAGCGTGACTTGGAGTTCTATGCTGTCAATAAAGATTATGCGGAAGAGAAAGCCTTAGAGGAGGGCAATCGTCACTTCAGTCGGAAAATCAAAGCCGATGTGTTCATTGACGACCGCAATGTCGGTGGTCTGCCCGACTGGGGAGCGATTTATCAAATGATAACAGAGAAGACTTCAGCACAGGAGTATTATTCTGGAGTCGCACCCGAACTTTTGAGTGAGAAGAAAAAGCCTTGGTGGAAGTTTTAGCCCCCATTCCTTACCTCGTCATTAAGCCTTTCTTATTTTATACTCCCATACTAAATACACAGCATGAAGATAGTTGATGCCCAACAGATGCAAGAGCTTGACCGCCAAACCTTGGTGGCGCAACAGATATCGTCCCTCGAATTGATGGAACGCGCCTCTCAAGCTCTTGTGACCGAACTCGTACATCGTTTTCCACCATCACGCTCTTTTTTGGTCTTTGCAGGTCCGGGCAACAATGGCGGTGATGCGTTGGCAGTGGCTCGGCTGTTGTTGGAGCGTGGCTATACGGTAAAAACTTATCTATTCAATATCTCGAAATCGCTGAGTGCTGATTGTGAAGCCAATCGCGACCGCTTGTGCGCTTTCGCACCCGATACGCTGACTGAAGTCACGACAGAGTTTGAAGCACCACAGGTGGCAGAAAACACTGTGATTATAGACGGACTCTTTGGGACGGGCATGAAACGGGTGCTTAGTGGCGGTTTCGCGGCCTTGGTACGCTTTATAAACATGCTGGACGCTACGGTCGTGTCCATAGATATGCCTTCGGGTTTGTTATGTGGCGACAACAGCGACAACGTGTTGAGCCACGTTGTACACGCCGATTTGACGCTCACATTTCAGTTGCCTAAGTTGGCACAACTCTTGGCCGACAATCAACCATTGGTGGGCGAATTGAAGATTTTGGATATAGGACTTTCCGCAGAACACATTGGGCAGATTGCTTCGTCTTTCCGCATGCTTACAAAAACCGAGGTGCAACCTCTGCTCAAATGCCGTCCGCATTATGGACATAAGGGAACTTTCGGTCATGGCTTGCTCATAGCGGGCAGTTTTGGTATGGCGGGGGCTGCCATTTTGGGGGCGCGTGCCGCCTTTCGTGTAGGGCTTGGAAAGCTGACTTTGCATACGCCATTGATGAACAACGACATCCTACAAAGCCAAGTTCCAGAAGCTGTGCTGAGTCACGATAGTAGCGATTCCGTTTTCACGAAGCCCATTTCGACCGAAAGCTTTACGGCGATGGCTATCGGTCCAGCTATCGGTATTGCTCCAGAAACAGCTACGGCTTTTATAGAACAAGTGCGACATGCGCGAATTCCAATTGTCATAGATGCAGACGGGCTCAATATCTTGGCTGGCCATAAAGGCTGGTTGAAGCAGTTGCCCAAAGAGGCCATCTTGACACCTCATCCACTGGAGTTTAAGCGGTTGGGACTTCAAAGCAACACCTCTTTTTCCGCTCTTGCGGAAGCGCGCAATATGGCCATGACGCAAGGGCTGTTTATTGTCCTTAAGGGGCATTATACCGCCATTTGTGCGCCTGATGGCAGTGTGGCTTTCAACACAACAGGCAACTCAGGGATGGCCACAGCTGGGGCAGGCGATGTCCTTACAGGTATCTTGACAGGGCTTTTGGCACAAGGCTATACGCCCCATGAGGCCACTCGTTTGGGAGTCTATCTCCATGGTTTAGCTGGCGATTGTGCGGCAGAGGCATTGGGCGAAGAGTGTCTGATGGCTTCAGACTTGATAGATTACTTGCCCAAAGCGTTTCAACGTTTACGTGAAAAGGGATGATGACGTAGTAAGACCAACTTTCTTTTGTGAGTCGTGAAGAAATAAGCGTCCTGTTTCCTATTAAAGGAAGCAGGACGCTTGTGGTGAAGAAAGAGAGAGGATGTTGAAGTCGAAAGGGCACTTGTGTGGTGGTTGAAAAAAAGGCTGTTCTTGCGATTGTATAGAAAACTTTCTGATTGTGCTCCCGCCTTTTAAGTGCAAAAGGAAGTAGTTTTTTGTGTTTTCTAAAGTTGTTGATTTTCTGTTGATTAAGGCTGTCGAAAATGAGGTGCGCTATTTGACCATTTTTCATGCGCTTCCCGTAAATTCTTTAAGCGCAAGAAGAAATTTCTTCTTGCGCTTAAAGAACGAAAGAGCATTGGACATCGAAAACTCGACAGACTGACAATGTCTCCTCTCTGTAAAGCTGTTAGTTGTAGATAAGGGGGCGACACACAAGTCAAGGCATTGTGTGTGCCTATCGTCTATCGTTTGGAACGCTTGGGACGTTTGGCCTGTGTAGGACGAGCTTCTGTCTTGGATTTAGGTGCGCGTCTGTCCGCAGGATAAGGCTTGGTGGCGTGAGTGCTTCCCTCCGTTTTGTGCATAAATGGCGGACGATTGTTGGGAAAAAGCCTTTTGATCAAATCGGGACGGTTCATTCGTTGGAGTTCGTGAACGATGCGTTGCCGTTCTTCTGCTTTGTACCAAAAGAAGAAAAGGTGTTGGCGGCGTTTCTCCTCAGGAGTCTTGGCGCAGGAAACGGGCTCAAGGGTATAGGGGTGATAGCCACTGTACCAAGCATCGGTGCTGACGGTCATGGGGGTGGGAGTAAAATCTTGCACCTGCTCCAGTTGGAAATTAAGGTCCTTGGTCAGCACGGCCAACTCTGCCATGTCTTCAGGCTCGCACCCCGGATGACTACTCATGAAGTAGGGGATGATTTGCTGGCGCAGACCAGCCTCTTTGTTGATGCGGTCGAACATGGCCTTGAACTCATAGAACTGATTGAATCCGGGCTTGCGCATCATTGATAGCACACGGGAACTGGTGTGCTCTGGGGCAATTTTGAGACGTCCTGAAACGTGCTTAGTGATCAATTCCTTGGCATAGTCTTGTGCAGCCTTATTGACAGCTTCATCTTTGGACTTGTGGAGGATCAGGTCATAGCGAACACCGCTTCCAATGTAGCTTCGCTTGATGCCCGGAAGGGCATCAACGGCACGGTAGATGTCAATCAAAGGCCGATGGTCAGTGTTCAAGTTAGGACAAATGTTTGGGTCGATACATGAGGGGCGTTTACACTTGGCACAAACCTTGAGGTTACGTCCTTGCATCATATACATATTGGCCGATGGACCACCAAGGTCGGACAGCTGTCCTTTGAAGTCGGGCATCTGTGTGATGTGCTTTACTTCGCGCAACACATTCTCTTTCGAGCGACTCATGATGAATTTCCCTTGATGGGCGGAGATGGTGCAGAAAGAACAGCCTCCAAAACAGCCACGATGGATGTTGACGGAGAATTTGATCATCTCGTAGGCAGGGATGCGTTTGCCTTTATATTTGGGGTGGGGCAGACGTGTGTAAGGGAAGTCGAACGAGCGGTCGATTTGTGCCGTTGTCATCGGTGGAAAAGGCGGATTGACAACGACATACTTGCCACCCACTTCTTGCAAAAGGCGTTGCGGTTCGAGTTTGTTGCTTTCCTCTTCAATGTGCCGGAAGTTCTCGGCATATTTTTTCTTGTCTTGGAGACAGGCAGTATGGCTGTGCAAGACGATGTCTTGCTCTGTGATGCCACCAAAGATGCTTTCTTTGGTTTCGTAAGTGACCGTTTGACGAACAGGGTGACGGCTGAAAAAGTTGCGAAACTCTTCGGCGGTACAATAGCGATTGGGGTCGCCATGCAGAATTTTCTCTTCTACGGCGCGACAATAGGCGGCAGTGGGTAGTTCGCCCATGCCGTAGCAAATCATGTCTGCTCCGCTCTCAACGAGAAAACTGGGGCGGAGACGCTCTTTCCAATAGTCGTAGTGCGTCAAACGACGCAGAGACGCTTCGATGCCCCCCAAAACTACAGGCACATCGGGGAAAAGCTCTTTGAGAATTTTAGTGTAAACAATCGTAGGGTATTCGGGACGACAGTCGTGGCGCCCATCGGGGCTATAGGCATCCTCTGAGCGCAAACGACGGTTGGCAGTGTATTTGTTAATCATTGAGTCCATACATCCGGGCGCAATGCAAAAGAAAAGTCGAGGGCGTCCAAGTTTCTTGAAGTCGCGATAATCGCCATGCCAATCAGGTTGTGGCACAACGGCAACCCGATACCCTTCTGCTTCCATGAGGCGACTAATGACGCCAATGCCAAAGGAGGGGTGATCGATGTAGGCATCACCGCTGAAAATAATTACGTCTGCGACGTCCCAGCCTCGTTGCTCCATCTCTTTCTTCGTAGTGGGCAACCAAGCTTGACGGTGAGGCGTTTGATGATCTGTCATCTCTATGTGTTGTTATGTCCTATTGTGTGAGAAAACCAAGGATAGCTCGCATCGTGGCCTGACGCATACGGCTTTCTTTGATGGTTTCGAAAGGGAAGCCGAGGGTGACGACGCGATAGTCTGTGCCTTGATAAGCGATACCAGCACTGCGTCCATCGCTGTAAGTGACTGTGGAAAAGGATTTCCCCATGGGGAGAAGCACTTCGGGGTGCATCACAGCGATTTGTTCGCTATTGGGCTTGCGATATATGGTGTAGCCGAAGTTTGCGCCGAGGATGCTATCTGTGGCTTCAAAAGAGGCGCGTCCGCCATGGGCATACTTGAGCACATCGGCTGCAAAGGTGGAATCGGAATTGGTGCGTAGCTCACTACCGAGATAAGCCCCACTGACAAGAAGGCGACCCCCTCTTTGTGTGTAGCCCCGCAATATCTCTTGCACAGCCTTGGGGAAGAGAGGATAGGAGCGGAGATTGTAAGTTGCATCCTTTTGGAAGCCTCCGATGTAGTCGATGACGGCAAAGTGGTTCAAATCGACACTGCCTGAGAGCAAAGCCTCACGACTCACAGAAGAATAGGTGAAGCCTGCTGCCGCAATGGCACTACCATGAAGAGCAGGATAGTCGAATGTATTGCCAGCCAACTCTTGGCCTTCGAGTTCCGAACCTGAGAATCCGAGCGCTTCGTTGCCCTCACGCCCTCTTTGGGAGGGATTGAAGTTTTGCTGTGCACCAGAGAAAGCTGTCGTGTAAAGGTAGGGGATGCCATAGTCGGCCTTGAGATCAAAGCCGAGACTATCGTATGTTTGCACAAGTGCAGGACCACTCAAGCGGTCGAACGCATTGACGATGAGCACCGACTTACTGCCTGCTTTTCCTTGGCAGACTGAAAGAATTTCCGAAGGGAAACTCTCGCCTCCTTTATTGATGGCAGTGACTTTGAAACTATAAGGAACACCCGTTGGGATAGGGATGCTCGTTGTTGTGCCATTGACAACAACGCCATTGTCGAAGCCCCCATCGGCACAGCGTGTGTACACCACATAAGCATCTGGCGTAGCGGTGGGTTCGAGACTGTCCTCTTGTGGTTGCCACGAGAGCTGTGCGTGTCCATCGGAGACGATGGCTGAAAAATTGTGCACAGGTAAGGGTTGCACTACGTAGCGTCGGTTGTTGTGCTCACTATGGATATAGCGGAGAATGGTCTTATAGACAGAGCGCGCAAGGGCGAATTTGAATAACGGATCGTGCGCATAGCGCATATCCATAAAGTTTTGGTGTGAGAGCGTCTCCAAGATGAGTGACGGCACATAAGGTATGCGCGTCTCGCCATAGTTGCGATCCCAAAGTTCGCGTTGCGTCCAGTCGATGCCGAAAGAGGCACTGAGGTCGCGCCGCAAACCCATTAGCATCAATGCACCAAGGTCGCCAGAGGCTTGGCGAGCCATGCCCTCAGGGAAAGTGGCCCGATTGTCGGCATCCGCAGTGGTGTAAATGGCCAAAGACCCATAGATGGAGTTGTCGGACCGAACGCCCGCATCGCTATGAATGGCCAAAGATAGTTCGAGTGGCACGCCTTTGCCAGAATGGTTGGGTAGATAGATGGACGAGCCCGCCAACCAGTTGAGATAGTTGGGGCGTGAACGGATGTCGTCATTGTAATCGTTAGTGCCTGCATCCTTGTTCCAAAGGCTGTCGGGCATCCCACTCCATTGGGCATTGTAGCGAGCAGCTTCTAAAAAGCGAGGCAGTCCGCTTGTGCCCGCACTACCACGAGTGGCAATGCCCATCCCGCCACCAAAGCGTACGCCGTCTGCCACAACAACTCCACCATGTTTGCTCACATTCGAGAGGGAGACACCTTGCTGGGAAGCATTGGCTGTGAAACGGAACGTGCCGAGATAGACCCAAGTGCCACCACCTATTTGTTGATTGACAATGATTTCCGTGTCGCCACCTGCATGGTGAACGGTGTAGTGGGCTTCGTCTGTGCTGTTGGAGAGGGTTTGATAGCTGACATATACGGCATAGTCGCCAGTGGCGATGCCAAGAGGATGCCAAGAGGCTTTGGCAAGATGTTTTTCCGAACTACTTGTTTCTGCCATCCGCGCAGTGCCCGCGGTGAAGGGACTGGCTGCTAAGCCGATAGCACCGAAGGGAGGAGCAAAGCCAGCTGTCGGGGTGTTTTGCCAAAAGCTGCGGCCTTGCGAGGTCTCCATGTAAGCGTTAGGGAAGATGCGATCGTTGTCCACAATGACCTCTTCTCGTTGACGATCTCGCTCTCTTGGGGTGGCAAGGATGGCACCTGCATTCTCAAGCATCGGCATAAGGTAGGGGAGCACAAAGCTTTGCGTGAGCAAATCCTCTGTGGTGCAGAAGAGGTTCGGGCGTTGCCATTCCCAAAGGCCTGTTTGTGCGCGGTAGTAGCGTCCATGGCTGTGCCAAAGGCAAAGGTGTCGATTGTCCAGCCCTGCCGTGATGTTGAAAGGCTTGGAGACATTGCGGACCCAAGCGTTTCCCGTGTAATTGGTTGTTCCCCAAAGACGGCTGCGATCGCGGTGGTTGGTGCGCAGGGCATTGGGGATAAGGCTTTCTATCGCCCTTTCTTTGGCATCTACAACCTCTATTTTATAGGACGAAAAGGGGGCGGGGAGCGTAGCCTTTAGGTTGGTGTAAATGGCCTTAACGCTTTCTTCTGTGAAGGTCTGGGCACAAAAGGCCTCGTTGGCATAGAGGCGCAAAGTCTTTTCCTCTTCGTCAATGGCGATGCGTTCCAGTCCCATTGCTTTTGAGGGGCGATAGCCTTTGAGGTAATAGGCACTGAAGAACGACCGAGCCTTTGCGTGGAGCAGAGAGTCGGTTTGTGCTGAGAGGGTAAGCGATGTAAGAGAGGCGAGGAGTAAGAGAGAGAGTTTCACAATGCTTCTATACTGAACTTTTCGGGGTGGCGAGCGCAACCTTCATAGGGACGATAGTATTCCATGATGGTGCGTAGGTCGGCTTCCATATCTTGGGAAGGAACGATTTCTTTGGTGCAAACGATGGTGCGGTGCTTGAAGTCGAGCGCATATAGTTGAATGGGAATGTTGGCCTTCTGCGCAATGAAATAGAAGCCACGCTTCCATGTTGGAGCCAAGGAGCGAGTGCCTTCGGGAGTTACGGCGAGGTTGAAGTAATGGGCTGTGCGGGCGATGTCTGCGAGTTGATCGGTGAGCGAAGTTTTGCGGCTGCGATTGACTGCAATGCCACCCATCTTGCGCAAAAGCACCCCAAGGGGCCAGAAGAACCAGTCTTTCTTCATCAGGAACTGGGCTTTGCGTCCCATGGCTGTGTAGTAAAGCTGGCCAATGATGAAATCAAGGTTGCTCGTGTGGGGAGCAACGCAAAGGATGCACTTTGAGCGTGCTGGCACAGAACTTTCTACTTTCCAACCCCATAGGCGGAAGAGGATAAACTTACAGAGAGATTGCATCATAGTGGAAAGAGATGTGGGCGTGCAGACGGTGAAGCTGCCACATGATCTGACGGGGTTTAATGTAAAAGCCCTCCCCTGAAAGAGGGGAGGGTGTGAGAGGAGTTAGTGTCGGCGGACCAACCACATTTTATGCCTGTGCGATAGCGTCCGAAAGCGTATTAGTACGCTCAACGAACTGCTGGCAGAATTGCTTGAAGAATGCCTTTTCGCTACCTTTCTCGATGTGGCTCAATCGGGAGACGAACTCGTTGTTGATGTTGAGCACTTCCACCATGAGTGCATCGAGCTTTGCGTCTTCGACTTGACCTGTGAGCTTGAGTGCCACGCAGTCGAAAAGCAATTCTGCACAGGCAGACTTTACGTTCTTCTTCAAAAGTTTGCGACTTGCCATAATAATAATTGTTTGGGTAATGGATATTCGTTCTACTTACAAAGATACGATTTTAATTTGAAATATCCTCTTTTCGTGGCAGTTATACTTTGTGGTAAATCGCTTCGAATGGCACACGGAAGCGGTCGCCCCAAACGCCACGCTCCGTACGATAGCCACAAGAAATGACCAAGGCCACTTCCGCATCGGCAGGCAGGTGGAGAATGTGGCGCACACGCTGGCTGTCAAAACCACCTAAGGGACAGGTGTCCATGCCTTGCTCTGCCATGGCCAACATAAAGGTTTGTGCAGCGAATGCACAGCTTTGGTGGATGCTGACACGCACGTCTGCTTCCGACACTTGGCGGACGATGGGGCGAAACAAGCCAATGCCCATGGCCAAAGTCTTGCGTAGCATGCCAAGTAGCCCGAAACAACGGCTATAGAGGAAAGGCATGAGTTTTCCGTAATACTTCTCGTAGCGTTCGGTGCGGTGTTGCCAACGGTCCTGCGGACTGGTCTGGCGCACGTTTTCACGGAGAAAATCCAAGTTTTCCTTGGCGCGTTGGCGGTGGAGGGCAGGGCGTGTAACAAAGACTACAAATTGTTGTGCTGTTGTGGCTGCCACTTGTCCCAAACAGGCTGTGGCAAGTGCTGATAAAGTTGCTTTGTCTGTCACTTGATAAGCCTCCCAAAGTTGCATATTAGAACTTGTTGGCGCAAGTTGTGCCAACTCGATGCAGGCTTTCACGGCGTTGTCGTCCAAAGGCCGTTCGGCATCAAAATGGCGAACAGCGCGGCGAAATTGTAATGCTTCTTGTAAATTCATCTCTTGTCTCTTTTTAGATATGCTATAAATAGAAAAGTTCCTTGAAATCATGGATTTCAAGGAACTTTAGGGTGACTGATGGGATTCGAACCCACGACATTCAGAACCACAATCTGACGCTCTAACCAACTGAACTACAGTCACCATATCTTGCTTTCCCTTAGAAAGCAATGCAAAATTACAGAAACTTTTTGAAGTAGCAAAGCTTTTGGAGCGAAAAGTAGTCTTTTTTGTAAAGAAAGTATTTCGTCGTGCTCTAAAAGCAGAAGTGTTACCCTTACAAGATGTGCCGAAAGAATAGAAAACTCGCTACATTGACGATTGTGTTGCGCCTCTTAAAAAAACGCCAAGCGCATGAAGATTTTTCAGGAGGCGTAGGAAGAAATTTCTTCCTACGCCTCCTGAATGAGGAGGTTGCAAATAGCGTGTGGATGGCTATTTGGGGGTGAAAACTGAGAGTGCGTTTGAAGCCATTGTGGAGCATCAGTCTATTCTACATTTGCTTTGTTATAAAAAGAACTCCCTCCTGTTGAAGGAGAGAGTTCTTGGGCTTAAAGGAAGATTAGCGACGTTTTTTCTTCCACCATTTTTTGATTTTGGATTTGAGCTTTTCTATGGGTGTCTTCTCACGATTTTCGTAGCCATAGCCGTAACCGTAACCATAACCATAACCATATCCATAACCGTAACCATATCCGTAGCCATAACCATAGCCACCAGCATGGTGCTGAACATCGTTGAGGATGACAGCCATGTTCTTGACAACACCTTCTTTATAGAGGGCATCAACATCGGGCAACTGACGACGGTCGACCTTCTCCGCACGAAGCACAAAGATGGTCATGTCTACGATGCGGTTCAGCACCATAGCATCGGCAATACCACCAACAGGCACACCATCGGCAATGATGTAGTCGTATTTATCCTCCACTTCGTGGATCAACTGGTCGAGGCGTTCAGACATTAACAACTCTGTTGGGTTGGGAGCGATGTGACCGGAAGGCAAATAGTCGATACCTTTATGGGTTTTGAGGATGTCTTCCACCTTAATGTCTGGATCTGCAAGATAGTTGGAAACACCATGTCCATGCAGGCGTACTTGCTTGGTCAATGTGGCCTTACGAATATCCAAGTCTACGACCAGCACGCGCTTGCCCAAAAGTTTCAAACTCTCTGCGAGGTTCATGGTGATATAGGTCTTACCAGACGCAGGGAAGAGAGAAGTGAAAGTGAGGATGCTCGCTGTGGATTTTTTCGGAAGCATAAAGCCCAAGTTCGTACGTAAGATACGGAAGGCTTCTGCTGCCATTGTGCGATCGGCGAGAGAGGCTTTAGCCTTGTCTGTAGCACGCTCTGATGGGATGTCGCCAAGATAGGGGGCATCAACAAGCTCTTGTACATCTTTGCGTGAATGGATGCGGGTGTCGAGGAAGATGCGAGCGATGAGAATGGTGGCAGGAACAGCCAAACCTACCAAGAGACCAAGGAGCAATAATTTGCCACGACTGGGTTCAATGGGAGTTGCATCGTAGTCGCTCGTGTCCACGAGTTTGACGTTGTCTTCTACGAGCGATTGTGACAAGATGTTCTCTTCACGCTTGTTGAGCAAGAAAGTGTAGAGTGCACCCTTGATTTCTTGTTGACGCTCAATGGAGAGAAATTCGCCCTCTTTCTTAGGCATCTCATAGGCCTTAGATTGGGCTTCTTCGCTACGGGAGCGAGCATCACGCTGTTGGATGCGGATGGTCTTAATCTGCTTGTCCAAGAGCTGTAAAACGTTTTGACGTGCCTCTTGGAGACTGCGGTTCAAATCCTGAATGACAGGGTTGTTGGCTGCTCCATCGGAAGAGAGGTAGTCGAGGCGAGCGCGTATCTTATTGTATTGTGAGATGTGGCTCTCGATGTTCGCTCCCTCGATACCTGTGTTTGTGGGCAACATATCGGTGCTCTTTGCACGCACAACATAGTCGCGCAACTCTTCAACCAATTCCAATTGCACTTCACGGTCCAAGGCCAACTCTTTGTTCTTGTCCGCATCGTTTTGGAAACGAGATGCTTCAGAGGCAGGGTTGGTCAATTGGTTACGAATTTTGAATGAGGCCATATTGGCTTGCACCCCACCGAGGTCTTGGTCGATGATGGCTATGCGCTCATTGATAAAGTCGCCAGTGGCATTGGTTGTTTTCAATTTCTCATTCTTAGCCGATGCGTTGTAGGCATCGATGAGAGCGGTCAAGATGCGCTGTGTCAGCAAGGGAGAGCTACCCTGTGTGGCAATCGTGAGGATGGAAGACGATTTTGCTTCTTGTTTGATTTGGATACCATTATGATAGGCTACAACGAGGCTTTCAATGGGGACACGAGACACGTAGATGTTTTTGTCGAACCATTGGCTGTTGAAGTCTTTAGTGGCTTGAACGAGGATGCGGCCAAAGGGGGTGTTGAGAGTTTGGCCAATTGCACCTTCTGTTGTGTTGTCATCAACAGACAACTCGAATTGGTTGCCACCCTTGAGCTTGATGGCAACATTGGCATACTCGTATTTGGCGCTGTCTAAGAACGTCACTTGTATGGGAGAGAGTCCATAGATGTTCTTACGGTGCAATTGCTCATCAATTTCGTAAGTGATGTGGACTTGAGTCCTTGCTACAACTTGGCGCAGTATGTCTTTAGCCAAGAACAATTGTTTTTCGTCCTCAAGATTCACCGAGTTCACAGCAGAGCTGAAGCGTCCTAATCCAGTGAATGATTGACGGCTACCAGCAGAGTTGGCACCAGGCGATTTTACTTGTGCTTTGACCGAAGAGTAATAAGTGCGAGGAGTTGATACATACTTGTAGTAGGCATAGCCTAAGCAGAGGGCTATGGAGATGAGAAACCAAAGCCAGTTGCGCAAGAGATAGTAGAAGAGGTCTACGACG
>JALFTM010000156.1 GCA_022788345.1 Bacteroidales bacterium | reverse complement strand
AAGCCTTGCTGGGCACAGGTCCATAGGAGCAGGAGAGAGAGGATTAGTTGAAGAGGGCGCATAGTCGGTCGATGATGTCTTCGGCCACTGCTGTTTTGCGCTTCAAATCGAAGGTTTCGCTGTTCGTGGCCGATAGGATTTTGATTTTGTTGGTGTCTACGCCAAAGCCTGCGCCTGCATCTTGCAAACTGTTCAGAACGATGAAATCCAAGTGCTTTGCTTGCAACTTTTTGCGGGCGTTTTCTTCTTCGTTATGGGTTTCTAAGGCAAAGCCGATGAGGCGTTGGTGTTCGGCCTTGCGCTCTCCAAGAGCAGCCGCAATGTCTTGCGTAGGCACGAGATGCAAGTTCCAAGGCTCTTTCCCACGCTTGGTCTTTTCCGTGGCAGGGCTTTCGATGGTGAAATCGGCAACGGCTGCGCAGAGAATGGCCGCATCCATGTCGGCGAACTTACTGATTGTGGCTGTGTACATCTCTTGTGCGCTCTCCACGTTGGTACGATGGATGCGAGGATGATTAGCAGTCAAAGATACGGGGCCTGCAATCAGCTCCACTTCTGCACCTCTTTTGGCACAGGCCTCTGCGAGAGCAAAGCCCATTTTACCCGTGGAATAATTGCCGATAAAGCGCACTGGGTCAATTTTCTCGAACGTAGGACCGGCTGTGATGAGGATTTTGCGTCCTGCCAAGGTGTTGTTTTTCTCAAAGAAAGCCTTGAGACTGGCGAAGATGGCCTCTGGCTCTTCCATGCGCCCTTTTCCAACGAGGTGCGAAGCCAATTCGCCACTGGTTGGCTCAATGATATGATGCCCAAAGCTACGGAGACGGTTTAGATTGTCGGTGGTCGTGGGATGGGCGAACATATCTAAGTCCATTGCAGGGGCGATGAACACAGGCGCTTTCATAGAGAGATACGTCGTCAAGAGCATATTATCGGCGATGCCATGTGCCATCTTTCCGATGGTAGCAGCCGTGGCGGGAGCTATGACCATGGCATCTGCCCAAAGTCCGAGATCCACATGGCTGTGCCAAGTGCCGTCACGCTGTGCGAAGAACTCGCTGATGACGGGCTTGGAAGTCAAGGCCGAAAGCGTGATGGGGGTGATAAATTCCTTGCCTGCTGGCGTGATAACCACCTGCACTTCTGCGCCTGCTTTCACCAAGAGACGGATGAGTGTGCAGGCCTTATAAGCTGCAATACTACCAGTGATGCCGAGGACGATGTGCTTGCCTTTCATATTCAAAAGTCGTGCCAACCCGAAAGGGAGATGGGGGCGGTCTTCTTTTTAGGTGGGATGTATGATAAGAGTCTGCTGAAACCACTACTCGTTGTCGTAGCGGAGCTTGAGTTGCATGAACACTTGTTTCGTGTTCTGTGGGAAGTCGCCTTGCATGATCCAGTTGTAGTAGCCTTGGTCGTAGCGCAAAACGTCACGCACGGGGCGACCGCGGTATTTGCCAAAGTTGATAACTTCCACATTCTCGTCATTCAAGACAATGCGCCCTGCGAGATCCACGTTGTTGTTTCGGCGTGTGAAGTCGGCGAGCCAATCCACATCGTTTTGCACCTCGTCGTAGCGGTCGAGCTGAGCTTTCAACACTTCGTAGGTCGCCACCGTGTCGGCCTCGGCCGAGTGGGCGTCGACCAGCTCCTTTTGGCAGTAGTATTTATATGCGGCAGTGAGTGTGCGGGGCTCCATCTTGTGAAAAACGGTTTGCACGTCGATGAAGCGACGGGTGGTCAAATCGAAATTCACACCAGCGCGGATAAACTCTTCAACGAGCATGGGGATGTCGAAGGAATTGGAGTTGTAGCCAGCGAGGTCGCAGTTGGCAAAATAATTGTCCAAGTCTGAAGCCATGTCTGCGAAGCGTGGACAATTGGCTACATCCTCGTCTGTGATGCCATTCACGGCAGAGGCTTCGGGCGAGATGGGAATGGTGGGATTAAAACGGAGCGTGCGCACTTCGTCCTTGCCGTCAGGGAACACTTTTACCATGCAGAGTTCGACAATGCGGTCTGTAGCGGTGTTTAGCCCTGTGGCTTCGATGTCGAAAAAGACGAGTGGGCGAGAGAGGTTCAACTGCATAATGAAAGGCTTGCAATTAGTCGTTCAACATCATGGGCATGAGCAACATCAACACGTTCATGCCTTCGACCTGTACGGCTGGAGAGATGAGACCTGCACGGGCGGAGTCGGCGAGTTGGAAGATGACTTCATCGCCTTCAATGTTGTTCAACATTTCATTGAGATAAGGGCCTTTGAAGCCGATGCGCATGGGCTCGCCTTGATAGTCGCACAGAATTTCTTCGTGAGCCGACATGGAGAAGTCGATGTCTTGCGAAGAGATGCGCAATTTGCTGTTGGAAAGTTCGAGCTTTACCAAGGAGATTGTCGCATTGGAGAAGATCATCACACGGCGCAAAGCAGAGAGTAAGCCCAAACGGTTCACTACCATGCGGTTGGGGTTGTTCTGTGGGAAGACGCTGTTGTAGTTGGGATATTGTCCTTCGATCAGACGGCAGTTAATCTCCACAGAAGGCAAGGTGATGATGGCGTTGCGGTTGTTGAACTGGATTGTCACTTCCTCTTCCATCTTCACAAGCAAATTTTTGAGCAATCCTGCGGGCTTCTTAGGAAGAACGAATGACTTGTCTGCTGTGGTCTTGGCGTTAAAGAGCTTACTGCTCACGAGTTTGTGTCCGTCGCTGGCCACAACATTCAAACATTCGGGTGTCTTATCGAAATAGATACCTGTCATGATGGGGCGCAAACCATCTTCTGCCGTGGCGAAAATGGCGCGTGTGATGCCTGCCAAGAGATCTGAAGCAGAGAACGTGAATGTGGTTGTTTCGCCATCGAGTGCAGGAGGAGTTGGATATTCATCGCCACTCTGCCCCATAAAGCGGTAGTTACCATTTTGGTATTCGACCGTGACCTCCAAAGTTTGCTCATTGATGTAGAAATCCAAGGGCTGTTCGGGAATTTCCTTCATGGCATCTTGGATGGTCTTGGCGTTCACCGCAAAGCGAATGTTGCTCTCGCTCTCAACGAGTTGCAGTTTCGTGGTGAGCGTGTTCTCATTGTCGGAGGCTGTGATAGTGAGTTCGTTGCCTTCGATGTTGAAGAGGAAGCAGTCGAGGATAGGGAGGGTGTTCTTTGAGCTGATGACGCGACCGATGGCTTGCAAGCGGTTGTGGAGTGCAGAGCTGGAAACGATGAATTTCATATATGCAGTTGTTTTGTTGTTTGTCGGAATGAGAGCCCTTTATGTCTCTGATGTGTGAGGCGTATAGGGCTAAGGCAAAGATACGAATTTCCGCTTAAACTGCGGATGCTCTTTGAATAGAATATGGAGTTGTCAAAATAAGTAAGAACTTCTCCGCCATAGTCGTTCAAACCATGGAGGAGAAGTTCTGATGTTTTGGAGAGAGATGTTTAGCCGAGATACTTGGCAAGTACCTTGATGTCGCCACATTCGCGCAAGCGGCGAAGGGCGCGCTCTTTGATTTGGCGCACACGCTCACGAGTGAGGCTCAAGTTGTTGGCAACCTCTTCGGCTGTCATTTCGTTGCGACCAATACCGAAAAGCATTTTCAGGACTTGCGACTCGCGCTCGGTGAGCGTTGAAAGAGCCGATTCCAAGTCGCTGAGCAACGACTCGCGATCCACAAGATAGTCGGTGCCAAGGGCGTTTTCGTCAGTCATGATGTCAATCATGCTGTTCGACTCATCTTCTTGGAAAGGAGCGTCTACGGATACTTTCTTACCATTTGTACCCAATGCTTCTTGCACCTTGGAAACGTCTGTGTCAAGAATTTCTGCCAGCTCTTGTGCCGAGGGACGGCGCTCGTGTTCCTGTTCAAAGTTCACGATGGCCTTTGAGAGTTTGCTTTGAAAACCCACTTGGTTGAGAGGCATGCGCACAATACGGCTCTGTTCGGAGATGGCTTGGAGGATGCTCTGGCGAATCCACCATACGGCATAACTGATGAACTTGAAACCGCGCGTTTCGTCGAACTTTTGTGCCGCACGAATGAGACCCAAGTTGCCTTCATCGATGAGGTCGTTCAGTGCCAATCCTTGGTTCTGATACTGCTTTGCCACACTGACCACGAAGCGGAGGTTGGCCTTCACCAAACGCTCCAAGGCTTTTTGGCCATCTTTGCCACCACGATGGATACGCTGTGCGAGTTCTACCTCCTCATCGGTAGAAATCAATTCCTCACGGCCGATTTCGACGAGATACTTATCCAAAGCCGCGCTCTGGCGGTTGGTAATACTCTTATTGATTTTTAGTTGGCGCATATGTGTCAATTAGCTATTTGGGTTACAAAGTTACTAAAATAATGTGAGATGACAAAGTTCAAACACAGAGATGGGCGAACTTTACATGGAGATGAAATGGGCTTTTAGCCTTGTTTTGGGCTTTAGATATTATCGGAGCTGAAGTTTGCTTTGGATGAGATGTTTGTGTTTGCTATTCGGACGATACCTGTCTGCATCCATAGCTTAAAAACGTAAAGATAGATTTAGTATTTTGTAAGATCTTTTATATCTGCTGAAAGTTGGAGAAAAAAAGAACGGGCTTGCAGAACATCCAAGTTGCGCTTCCTAAATGTGCAAGTTGCGCCTCCCGGAGAGGGAGAAAGCGTAAGAAAAACGGCGGTTCGAGCAAGTAAAAAAAGAGACGAAGTGTCCTTTAGTGGGCTTCATCTCTTTGTGCTACTGCAAAGATAATGGGAAATGTGGCTTTTGCCAAATGGCAATGTTGCAAAAACTAAAAGTCGGCAACAGGCGAACGCTGCGCGAAACATTTAATAACTTAATGCTGGTAATAAATTCATACTTGTTGCTTGAAACCCACACGCAGACGCCGCCACACGCAACGGGGGATGCACCGCCAAAGAGCCACTAAAAGGCGATAGCGAAAGTCGATGGTGCGGACATGGCGTTGCCGTAGAATGCTGTCGACAACATCCTTTGCCACTGCTTCTGCCGACATGAGGAGGGGATAGTTATCCCCTCGCAAGAGAGGCGTACGCACAAATCCGGGGCGAATGTCCGTGAAATGGATAGGCAGATGGCGGGCGTTGGCCTGTTGCTCAAGGGCTTCAAGATAAGTGGTTTGATAAGCTTTTGAGGCGGAATAGGCTGGTGCGATGCCGAGGCCTTTTGTGCCTGCAATGCTGGAAATAATGGCGATGTGCCCACTGCGCCGTTGGGCGAAATACTGAAATGCAACGTTGAGACAATGGGTAAATCCCAAAACGTTGGTGGCTGCGGTGGCTGTTTCGGCTTCTGCATTGAGAAGTGGGTTTTGTGTGCCGATACCAGCTACATGGAGATAAACATCCATACCGCCCATCTTTTCCGTCAGCTGTAGGATGCCACCATTTTCATGGCAAACATCGATTGCTTGCACAAAGACTTGATTGGGATATTGTGCTTGGAGTTTGAGGAGAGGGGCTGTGCGTCGGGCTGCCAAGCCCACACGATGGCCATGTGCCAAGAATTGCTGTGCCACGGCCAAACCGATGCCAGACGAAGCACCGAGAATGAGGATGGAAAAGGACCGTTGTCCACGCTTCGTCAGGGGAATGGCTGTTTGACTGGTTCGATTGTTGTTGCTTGTCATAAGGTTGTGTGTACGGGACAATCCTTTCAAGGAATATAAAGCCTCCCCCTTATGGGAAAATAAGAGGGAGGCTTTCGTAGTGTGTTGATAAGAGGCTAAAGAGTTGCTTTTATCGCATTATTGTTGCGCCTCCACCCAGCGACGGGCGTTTACAAAGGCTTCGATCCATGGGGTCACTTCCTCTTGGGTGCGCTCCGTAGGATAATAAGCGTTCTGCCAAGGGAAGATGCTCCGCTCAAGGTGAGGCATCATAGCCAAGTGGCGACCATCGTTGGAGCAGATGCCGGCGACATTGTAGTCCGACCCGTTCGGATTGCCGGGGTAGCCCTCGTAAGCGTAACGCATCACAATGTTGTACGCCTGCTCTCCGAGTGGTAAGGAGAACTTACCTTCGCCGTGCGCCACCCATATGCCGAGGCGAGAACCGCTCAACGAGCCGAGCAATACGCTCTCGTTCTGCGGAATGTCTACGCTAAGGAAAGTGCTTTCAAACTTGTGCGAATTGTTGTGTAACATCTTAGCATAACCATCTGTCGCAGGAGCAATCAAGCCGAGTTCCACCATCAACTGACAACCATTGCAGACACCGAGCGAAAGGGTATCGGGACGGGCGTAGAAGTTGTCGAGTGCTTCTTTCGCCTTGGGGTTGTAGAGGAATGCGCCAGCCCAGCCTTTGGCAGAGCCCAGCACGTCGCTGTTCGAGAAACCGCCACAGAACACGATGAAGTGGATGTCTTCCAAAGTTTCGCGCCCTGAAACGAGGTCGGTCATCGTCACGTCTTTCACATCGAAGCCTGCAAGATAGAGCGAGTAT
>JALFTM010000155.1 GCA_022788345.1 Bacteroidales bacterium | reverse complement strand
GCTTTCTTGGCCTTTGCTTTGGCAGCGTCGTATTTCTTCCAAGCCTTTTCAGCAGTGGCTTTGAGCTTCTCTGTGAAAGCCTTGGCCTTGGCTTCTGCAAGGGCTTCATCGGCTGGTGCGGCATAGGCGTGTTTGTAGCCTTTCACCTTGTTCCATTCGCCACGCGTAAAGTCGGGGAAGGTCACGGCTGCGCAACCATTGTCCATAGAGATGGCGCCAAGCTCGGCCAAAGCACACCATTCGGCCATGTCATACACGTCCATGTCGAGGGGCAAACCGTTCTGCAAGCAGTAGACCAAACGGGCATCCATGATGAAGTCCATACCGCCGTGGCCACCTACTTCCTTGGCCATTGCGCCATACTTTTTGAGGATGGGGTGTTGATACTTCTCTTCCAAAGCTTTCTTCTCGCTTTCGGGCATGAAACCATGAGAAGAGAGGTTGTCCACCTTGGGGGCAGCACCTGCGGCTTTGAGCTGGGCTGCATCAACGGCATAACCTTCCGTAGGATACTTGTTGGCAAAACCACGCGTACCAGTGAGCTGATAAAGGCGGTTGTAAGGCTGAGGCGTCATCACGTTGTGCTGAATCTCGATGTTCTTGCCATTCTCCGTGCGGATGAGGGTGGTGGTGTGGTCGCCATTGCGGAACTCTTTAGGTTCTTGACCAGTGACTTGCTTCACGAGTTCTACGCCGTGGAACGACTTCGTGTCCATGGCCACGAGGGTCTTCATGCGGTCGCCACGGTGAATGTCCAACACTTGTGCCACAGGGCCGAGGCCGTGTGTGGCGTAAACATCACCACGGTTCTCCATGTTGTAGCGCAAACGCCAGCCGAGCTTGTCGTCCTTGCCATTCTTCCAGTAGTAGCCCCAGAAGTCGTCGAGGTTGTGGATGTAAGCGCCTTGTGCGCGGATGATTTCACCGAAAACGCCTTTTTGCGCCATGTTCAGAGAGTTCAACTCAAACCAGTCGTAGCAACAGTTTTCGAGAATCATGCAGTGCAATTGCTTGCTCTCTGCCAAGTTGATGAGTTCCCAACATTGTTCGAGGTTCATGGCCGAAGGCACTTCGATGGCCACGTGCTTGCCTTGCTCCATGGCATACTTTGCGATGGGGAAGTGGTGATCCCAGTCGGCAGCGATGTAGACGAGGTCGATGTCCTTGCGTTGGCAAAGCTCTTCATAGCCTTTTTCGCCACTATATTCTGCCGCAGGGGGAAGACCTGCTTGGCGGAGATATTTCTGACATTTCTCTGCTCTCGCTGCTTCATAGTCGCAAAGTGCAACAATCTGCGTGCCGGGGATGTGCGTAAAACGCTCTACCGCACCGGGACCACGCATACCCAAGCCAACGAAAGCGACACGCACAGTTTCCATTTTTGGGGTGCGAAGTTCGAGAGCCGACTTCTGTCCAGCAGGACGAGCAGGAGTTTCCACCACGATGGTGCCTTTCTCAAAGTGATACTTTGTGGAGCTTGAGAGCGATTGTGCCACGCTGCTCAATGAGAGCACTGCGGCCACTGCACAAACAAGAATCTTGTTGAGTTTCATTATCGGAGAGATTAGTTTTGATGAATATCTAATTGTTATGCAAAGATAGCACTTTTGTAGGAACAAACGTTTATTATGCTTTGTTTATTTGCAAGATTTATCATTTTTGTGTAACAGGCAAAAAGATTTCACGCTCCTTTCCTGCCTCTGCACATCCTGCCTCTGCCCATCGGAAAAACGCCATGCGCTGAAAAAAAAATGGCGATACGCTTTCCGAAAATTCAGAAAGCGCATCGCGTTTCAAAGCTAGTTTCAAGCAGGTAAAAACGGCCTAACGTGCGCCTTTCACACCCGTTGGAAGCACAGAGCGAGAGCCTTTGCCGAGCGGCGAGGCGGTTTGCTGATTGGGATAGATGAGCAGGAGGGTGCGGTTCGAGAAGTAGCGCCCAATCTGGTTGGGAAGGCGTTCCATATAGGGCTGATAGGAGATGGTCGAACGGCGGGCCATGACGAAAGCGATCATGTGGTCGGGCTTCACGGCATGGGCAATGGAGATGAGGTCGTGCCAAGAGCGGAACTCGTGTGCCTCATGCGGAATGTTCATCTTTTGCTCCTGCCAATAGTCGGACAAGGCGGCCAATGTGCCCCGACCACCATAGAGCTCCACCACGCAGGAGAGTTGCTGTGCGAGAAAGGCGATGCGGCGGGCCCATTGGGCGAACGAGGGTTCAAACTCGGCCTCTCTGGGGATGAGCAGGTGGATGCGGCGGATGGTGTTGATGGCCACCATTGGAAAATAGACCATCACTTGTTGCGACACGGCATTGATGAGATCTTCCGTCACGTGGCCAAGGAAGTTTTCGCCCAGTCGCTTCTGATGGTGCAATCCGAGGAGCAGGTCGGAGACTTCATTCTCCAAGACTGTGTGGGAGATACCACTCACGATGTTCACGCTCCAGCGGTTGAAAGTCTGCACAGGAACGTGCACTGTTGATGCCAGTCGCTCCACGGCTTCGAGCTGTTTTGCCCCCCGTTCGCGCAAGTGTATCTTGTCTTCGAGAATGACATTGACGGCCATGAGTGGCTGTTCTGTCTGCGGTGGGCGCAGATAGAGAGCGAGATGGACGAGAGGGTCGCGGGTTTCGGGATTGGACACAGCGATGAGGATGCGGTCGGCCGTAGGAGAGGAGACGTTGGGCATCTTCGTGGTGGGGGCTTCCATGGCGATGCGGCGCGCCACGCGTTCGGTCACAAAGGGACTGATGATGCAGGTGACAAGGATGAGGAGCATCGTGGCGTTGAGCACCGTTTCGTCCAAGAGGCGACCGCCCGATGGCAACACGATTTCATGACCAACAAGCACCACGGCCAGCGTGGCAGCGGCACGGGAGTTGGTCAAGCCGAACATGAGGGTGCGGTCCACGGCTTTGAGTCCGTATATCTTCTGTGTGGCAAAGGCGGCAAGGTATTTGCCCACCACGCAAACGCCCACCATCACCAAGGCGAGCAGGAAGACAGCATGGCCGTGTGCCAACGCACCAATGTTAATGATCATGCCCACACCGATGAGGAAGTAGGGGATGAAGATGGAGTTGCCGACGAACTCGATATGGCTCATGATGGGCGACACGGGCGGAATGAGCTTATTCAGCACCAAACCCACGAGGAAAGCACCGAGGATGCCTTCCATGCCCACGAGTTGCATCAACCCCGCACCAGCAAACACCAAGACCAAGACGAAGACATACTGCGCCACGCTGTCGTCTACCCGACGGAAGAACCAGCGTCCCAAGCGCGGAAAGGCGTAGATGATGCCTCCGCCAATGGCAAGGATTTTTACAGCCAAGAAGACCCAGTACCACCCCGTTGTGCCCTCTTTGAAAATGCCCCCGATGATGGCCAATACAATGAGTGTCAGCGTGTCGGCCACAATTGTTCCGCCCGTGGCGATGCTCACCGAACGGCGTTGTCCGATGCCGAAACGCAACACGATGGGGTAGGAGAGCAGGGTGTGCGATGAGTACATCGCCGCCATCAACACTCCAGCGGGCAAGGCATAGCCCATCGACTCGTTGGCAAAGAAGCCCAACACAAAGGGAAAGAGGAAACTCAGCAAACCGAACACCAAGGCTTGTCCCTTGATGCGCTTGACCTCCTCCATGTTCATCTCCAAAGAAGCGAGGAACATGATGTAATAAATGCCCACTTTGCCAAAGATAGAAAAACTGGCATCGTAGGCCAAGATGTCGAAGCCATAAGGGCCCACCAAGATACCTGCCCCTATCAGCCCCACGATAGAGGGGATGTGGAGCCGCTCTAAGACCATGGGAACGAAGAGAATAAGTCCCAACACGAGAAAGAATATCCAAGTGGGGTCGGCTATGGGTAGAGAAAAAGGTACTGCGGTCAACATATTACTTGCAAAGTAACAAAAAATCTCTTGATTTACAACCATGTTTTCATATAAAATTTATACCTTTGCCATATGTGACGTGTATGTATTCCGATAGCGTTTTTTCTATCTACAAAGCAATCTCTTTTATTACTTAATCATCAAGATATATATGATTTACAAACTCATTGGGTTATTGTTCTGTTTATCTGTGGTATTGGCTTGTGAAGAGGATGTTCTTGAAAGAAGAATTTTTGCATCCACGACGATGTCGGACGGCAAAACACTTTACTATTATAAAGACTCCGTCATTACGCTTTCTCCAAAAGGTTATAGATTTCCTATCAACAAAAAAAACTTGCCTTACGACTCCATTGCAGGAGTAAAAGGCATCGACTCATCTGAATACAGAGTAAAGGTTGTGCTCACAGAGGACATTCCAGAGAGCAACCTCAAAAAGGGTGTTGTTTATTGGGCAAAAATCATGGATTGCACAATGAATATCCCCGCTCGCTCCAATGAACGTATCGCAACCTTTGTTTCAAACAAAGCCCATTCGGGATTTTTCCCCGACTACTTTGCAAAGCCTTTCATCTATTTAGGCTCTTCCTATACGAGAGGAGGTCGCAACAACGAAGGAGATGTTGAGTTCCACACCTATGTATTAAGGTTCGACTATGGCGATGGCGTAAGGTTAAAGAACACTTATTTCCCTTGTCCTCCCGACTCTTTGAATTGGCACTTTATTCGTTATCAATTCAATAACGACTGGACTTTATAACATCATCCCTTGCTTCGATACGTTTTGGCATTGGACTTATACCGTTGGTCAGCTTAAAGCCAAACTTTGGAGGGGTCATTTAATTTGCATTACAACATCCATTCAATATAAATCTTTCCACAATGAAAGTAGCAATCGTTGGCGCCAGTGGTGCCGTAGGTCAAGAGTTTTTGCGTTTGTTGGACGAGCGCGAGTTTCCCATTGATGAGCTGTTTCTCTTTGGCTCTAAACGCAGTGCCGGACAGAAATACACTTTCCGTGGGCAAGACATTGAAGTAAAAGAACTCCAACACAACGACGACTTCAAAGGCATCGACGTGGCTTTCGTCTCCGCTGGCGGTGGTATCTCCAAAGACTTTGCCGAAACCATCACAAAGCATGGCGCAGTGATGATCGACAACTCTTCGGCCTTCCGCATGGACGAAGATGTGCCCTTGGTAGTGCCAGAATGCAACGCTGCCGATGCACTCAACCGCCCTCGTGGCATCATCGCCAACCCCAACTGCACGACCATCATGATGGTCGTTGCTCTCCAGCCCTTGGAACAGCTTTCGCACATCCGCCGCATCCACGTCAGCTCCTATCAAAGCGCCAGTGGCGCAGGGGCAGCCGCTATGGACGAGCTCGAACAGCAGTATCGTGAGCTATTGGACGGCAAGCCTGTGACCGTGGAGAAGTTCCCCTATCAATTGGCCTACAACGTCATTCCTCAAATTGACGTCTTCTGCGACAACGGCTACACGAAAGAGGAGATGAAGATGTTCAACGAAACCCGCAAAATCATGCACACCGATGCGGCCACTTCCTCCACCTGCGTGCGCGTGCCCTCGCTCCGCTCCCACAGCGAAAGCATCTGGATCGAAACCGAACGTCCCATCTCGCCCGAAGAAGCCCGTGAAGCCTTTGCCAAGGCCGAAGGCTTGCAGGTCATGGACGACACCGCCACACGCACCTATCCCATGCCGCTCTTCCTCGCTGGCAAGGACGATGTGTATGTGGGTCGCATCCGCAAAGACTTGGCCAACGAGAACGGACTCACTTTCTGGATTGTCGGCGACCAAATCCGCAAAGGCGCAGCCCTCAATGCCGTGCAAATTGCCGAATATCTCATCAAAGTGGGCGACTTAAAAGCCTAACCCCACCCCATCGTGGGCCACAGATGCGAATAGCGCACCCATGTTTCGTGGGTGCGCTATTCACAATTAGAGACATCGGGGCGGACGGAACGCCCGAAGATATACTTCTATATTTATAAGAAATCAGTATTTATGAACATTGCTCTGGTCATAGACAGCCAGTTGCCTGCTTTGCTCTACGGCGGCACAGAAAGAGTGGTTTGGGGATTGATGCGTGCGCTCAAAGCCCGCGGACACAAGTTGTGGCTTTTGGCACCCAAAGGAACGGCATGTCCCTTTGCAGAAGTGATCGTCAGAGACGAACAGCTCCCCATAGAGGCGCAAGTGCCCAAGGAAGTGGACTTGGTGCATTTCCACGTCCCCATCGCTCGGCCCTATCCGCAACCACACGTCATCACCATACATGGCAACAGCCTTGCCACCGTAGTCAGCAACAACTACATCTTCGTGTCCAAGCAACACGCCGCAAGGTTCGGTGTGGACAGCTATGTGTGGAATGGACTGAACTGGGACGACTATCCAACGCCCTCACTCACTCAACCACGCTCCCACTACCATTTTTTAGGAAAGGCTGCTTGGCGACTCAAAAACCTCAAAGGCGCAATAGACACCGTACACGCCATTCCCAACGGCCATTTGGACGTGTTGGGAGGCCATCGGCTCAACCTCAAGATGGGCTTCCGCTTCACGCTCAGCCCTCGCGTGCATTTCTATGGCATGGTTGGCAATGACAAGAAAGCCCAAGTTATGCAGCGTTCCAAAGGTCTCGTATTCCCCGTGCGCTGGCACGAACCTTTCGGGCTGGCCGTCATAGAAAGCCTCTATTATGGTGCACCTGTCTTTGCCACCCCCTATGGGTCTTTGCCCGAACTGGTGCAGTCGGAGGTTGGCTTTCTCTCCGACAACCACCACACCTTGGCCACACACATCCAACACGCCCACTACGAGCCAAAACTCTGCCACGACTATGTCACAGACCTCTTCTCGGCAGAGCGCATGGCCACCGACTATTTGGCCAAATACGAGCAAGTTTTATCGGGTCACAACCTGTGTGCCCAGCCCCCTCATGCGTCCACCTTAGAAAGCGCACTGCCTTGGGCCTAACGCACGAAGAACAATAACGCTACATGGCGTTCACCAAGTTGGGGTTTTGTCCCTAAATCAAGCCCATGATACGGAGAATGGTGGGAGTGAGCAAAGCGGTGAGCAAGCCGTTAAGAGTGATGCCCAAAGAGGCATAAGCACCATAGCGCTGACTGCGTTCCATGGCCGTGGATGTGCCAACAGCGTGAGCGGCTGTACCCATCGACAAGCCTTGTGCCACCGGACTGCCCACGCGTCCGAGAGCCAAGACACGGAAGCCGAATATCGACCCGATGATGCCTGTCACCACCACCACTGCCGCCGTGAGCGAGGGCATACCTCCTACGGCAGAGGTCACTTCCATGGCAATGGGCGTGGTGACACTCTTGCTGGCCAAGGAGATGATGACCACGGGCGTTGCGCCAAGAAGCTGTGCCACCAACACAACGCTCACCACGCCCACCACACAGCCCACCACCTGCGAGAGGAGGATGGGAAGCAAGAGACGACGAATGGCCTTGAGCTGAAGATAGAGAGGCACGCCAAGGGCCACGACAGCAGGTTTGAGCCAAA
>JALFTM010000154.1 GCA_022788345.1 Bacteroidales bacterium | reverse complement strand
CTCTCTCACAGCCGTACGTTCGAAGATCCAGCTCGTGAAACTGCACGTGCAGAGAAGCGCGATCGTCGTCCAGCTCCTCGTAAGGAGGCCGCTGCGGCAACCATCCAAAACCAAGCAGCTGCTCAAACGCTCGGTGATCTCGATGCTTTGGCAAGCTTGAAGGCACAACTCGAAAAGGGTAACTAAACCTAAATAATAAATGAAAAAGGGACACGAGCCAAGCTCGTGTCCCTTTTCTTTTAGATAGTTTGTTTCGGATGTACGGGCTTGAATTATGCGTGTGTTTTACTCACTATTTATAAAAGAAGTGTTGAACTATAAGAGTTCAACACTTCTTTTGTAGATACTTAGTGGTTGAGAATAAGGTAGTGGGTAGTGTCACAAAAAGTGTGTAAGCTCCAAAATTCGTATTTTAGAGGTGCGAACTAAAAAGCAGACAGAATAATGGAACTTACACGTGAACAAATTTCGGATTTTATCCTTAAAGCCACAAGTAACTCTGATAGTTTTAATCAGCTTATCGACTGTGCTTGCATGTACGAAGAGCGATTATTCTTGCAGTACTTTTAAGAAGAAGCTTTCTGTGGAAAGCACTTTTGTGTAAATAGAAAGTTGCCCTTAGAATGATCGCTTATTTCGGATTTAGCCTCAAACTTGTTGTTTTGTTCGTGAAGACATTAGACAGCTCTGAGATGGTGCAACTCCTCGTACATCGTTTGTAAAAAGCTTGTCGAAACAAGAACAGGGTTGTTGAGAATGTTGGGATGCTGGCTTTCGGCAACCAACAGGGACAGCGTCGCGTCGTCAAGATGAAAATCATGGAGGGAGGTACGGAGGTTGGTGCGTGCTTGTAACTCTACGAAATGTTGCGCCATGGCTTCGGCATCTGGGAAGCCAACGAGGTGTGCCAAAGAAGTCGTGCGAGAATCGCCGTGGGAGGCATTATAGCGAATAAAATGGGGCATTGTCAGGGCGCATGCTTCACCGTGTGGAATACCGAGGCGGTTAGTTAGGGGATAAGAGCAGGCGTGTGGTGCAGAAGTTTTGGGAAGCGTGAAAGCTAAGCCTGCAAGGACAGAAGACTCGGCCATATTGCGACGTGCTAACTTATTCTGTGGCTCATGGTATGCCGTCTCGATATTTTCCAAGGCGAGTCGTAGGGCATGTACAGCCAAGGCATCGCAGGCGGGTTGGTGGTGTTTGTTCCAATACGCCTCAATGGCATGGCAAATCACATCGAAACCTGTACAAGCGGTGAGATAAGGTGGAACGGAATAGGTCAGTTCGGGGTCTATAATGGCCACTTTAGGATAGAAGTTTTCAGAGGAGAATGCGGCTTTGATGCCCCGCTCGTGGTCTGAAAGTACGGACACGCTACTCACTTCGCTACCTGTGCCAGATGTTGTGGGAATGGCTATGAGGGGGATATGTGCAGGAGGAAGTGCTTTCCCTGTACCGAGGTAGTCGGCTGTGGGTGTTGCTGTGAGGCAAAGAGTGGCAACGGCTTTGGCACAATCAAGCACGCTACCTCCGCCTAAAGCAATGATAAAATCGCAATTAGCTTCTCTTGCTAAAGAAGCACATTTGTCGCATTCCTGCACATCTGGGTTGGGGGAGACGCTTGTGAAAACTGCGACAACAAGGCCTTTGCAGTTCTTGCGTATGTTCTCTACAACTCCTCTTCTGATGAAGCCTTCAGAGGTGACAAGAAGCCCACGTTTTTTACCGAGCAGAGCAATTTCTGTATTGAGCTCTCTCAAGCGTCCTTCGCCAAAGAGAATGCGAACGGGTTGTTTATATTCCCACATAATGTTTGATTTGATAAAAACAAATTGTATTTATCGGCAAGTGTTTTCCTTGCTGAATGGCTTAAATCGGAGTGGTGACTCATTGGGCAGAATGAAAAGCTTGTCAAAAGCTCATGCTATAACTAACGCCGAAGCTTTTAAGGCTGGCATACGGCACAATCATTGTTGTGGCTTTGTGTTTATCCCATCCTAAAAGGCGACGCTCCCAAGGCAATAGCCAGTATGCTATTCGGGCTGCGGCTATACCGATGCCTGCTCCTGCCATAATATCTGTCAAATAATGCGCATTGTTGTGCATCCGAAGGTAGCCTGTACCAATTGCCACAGCGTAGCCTGCAATGCCAATCCATGGAGAGGCATCCCAATACTCTGAACGGAGAATTTCTGCACCCATGAAGGCAAATGCCGTATGCCCAGAGGGGAAAGAATGATTATCCGATAAATTGGGGCGTTCAGCATGGACAGCGTTTTTTAGACTCCAGACGGTGGCACAGGTGAGTGCTGTAGCTGTTAATGTTACTGCCAAGCGTTCTCGCAAGGTATGGCGAGGGCGTAGCTGTACAATGGGAAGTGCATAAACCGCTGTGATAGGAAGAAATCGGGTGAAGTCGTCGATATGAATATGTGAGGACGAGCTGCTACCGACTTTCTCTGCGATGGTGCGATTCATTTTTCTCATCCACCCATTTGTTAGGCCCAGCACGCCTACGGAGATAAGCGTTGTGGGAGCTATCAATTGTCGGGTGTAGAGAGATTTTGATGGGGAAGCGTCGATAAGTTGGCCTTCCAATGCCTCTTGCATGGCAATGAAACCTAATGAGTCGCTTTGTACTGTTCGGGTTTGAAATGCCTGCGGTGGCTGTGCAGAGATGCTGTTTTGGCTTTTGACAGATGGACAGAAAAGGCCGAATGTCAAAGTTGAAATAGCAGAGAGTAGTAGTTTCATATACTTGCAAAGATAGTAATAACTTCTGGTGCAAAGTTGTTTGCGAAGTATTACTATTTGATGAAATTGCAGAACAATGTGTGTGTATGGGATGTATAAAATAGACGTTTTTATCTTTGAAAGACAGGGATGTTCGATGTCTGTTAGGGATGATTTTGTAGCTAAGTGACTGGCGATTGGTTGACAAACACAGGGTTTCCGTCAACTATTGCCTCTAAATACTTATTCGCTTTGTGATAGTCCTACCGATTGATTAGGGGGGGGGCTGTGCGAATAGGCTTGTGGGAGCATACAATTGTAGAGAGCTGGTTTTTATGTATAGCGCAAGGTTTAGTTTTCGTCAAAGGGATGCTTCGACTCTTTGTGTGATTTAAGCGACAGAAAAAGTCGGTCACTTGTTTTTTCTTCCTGCGCTTCCAGAAATTTCTGGAAGCGCAGGAAGAAATTTCTGGAAGCGCATGCTGGATCAGGGAATAGCTCTATTGATAGGTAAGTCTTAATAAAGTATAAATGTAAAGGCTCTTTCCATGTGGTTCTCCCTAAAAGGAAAGAAGTGTTGTAGAGATGTAGAGAGGTAGCATAGATTATATCATTAGTGTTACTTAAGTGAAATGAGAATGAGATATCTCGTTTTGTTTAGAAAACTCTATCTAAAAAAATGAACTGCTTATTTGCTGTGTGCTCAAAAGTTGGAAGACGATTTCGACAAAAATCTGAAGTGAAAGGGAGGGTAGGGACGAAGCGACGATAGGCGAATATCTCTATTAAGTTGAATTGGGGCGATAAGATTAAGAAGTAGAACCATTTTTGGAGTGATAGCTGTAACAGAGACGTCCATAAGTGGTAGATTATATGGCTTTGTGATTTTTTTAGCCTCAATGGGGCTTTTATTATTTTAGGGCTCTTGGAGGTGTAAATCAGCGATTTAGAGAGAAAACTAAGGCTTGAGATTTTCGTGTAGAGTTGCGTGTTGAATAGTGGGGCTTGATTGAGGCATTTTGAGGCGATAGGAGGGGGTGAGAAGTGGCATTATATTTTGTTATGAAAATTCGTGTTTCGAAATCCGTGCGATACTTCAAAAAGAAGAATTGCCAGATTGAGAAAATCAAACTCAAGTAGCCGAAGTTCTCAATTTAGTAATTAGAAATCGGTGTTTCGTATTCTTAAAATCGAATATCCGAAACACGAAATTGAAAAAATATATTCTCTGTTATTTTGGTGTATAGCGTTGGAAATCTGTATTTTATGACTTTTGTTTGAAGTTAACTGGCTGGGAGATATAAATATAAGGATGGGTATAAGAGATGGTGTGTAAAACAGTTGTATATGCTATATGTTAGTTCCTTAAAACCAGTTTGTAAACCTCGTTTTTCAAGAAAAAGGTAAGGGTGGTTTAGGTGGGAGAGAGTGAAAGTCGTATTAAGTTTGGGAAGCTTAAGGGATTGTGTTTTCGAGAATTTGAATTTGTTGGTTTGAGTTTGTGAATTTATTATTTTGTAAGATTGAATTTCGGTTGATAAATTCGAATTTAATGATTATCTTTGCATAGAGAACCATCTTGAGGTCTTTATGTCTAAGCAAGTGCTGTTGCAGATGAGGTGGCTGTTTCAAAAAACAGAAAACTCTGTCCTTATTTCTCGACGCACATAGGGACCATTCGGTTGTAAATGGATGGATAAGGCAAAGAAGAGAAAGCTCATTTTGCAAAGGAGTAAGAGAGGCTGTAGCGCATTTAATGGTGAAAGAAAGATTCGCATAGTAGATAGTCTCTTGGAGAGTAGATGTCAAATTCATGCGTTACTATTCCGAGTATTATCAAGTCGCATCTTCTTTTGCTCGTTAAGATAAATGAGCAATAGTAAAAGCCTTCCCTCTCTCTTCATGGAGGTGGATAGCGACTTTTCAGGATGGCATAAAAATGAAAACTTATAGTAGTTATAGATACAAGGTAATTGTTCGAGGCAATGAAAGATAGGATTAAACAAATTATGGAGCAACACAAAATGTTGCAACAAGACTTCGCAAAACATATAGGTATTTCTGCGTCTACGCTTTCAGGAATTTTCACAGGTAAAACGCAGCCTTCTACAAAGATATTCCAAGCCATTCATGCCGCTTTCCCCGACATCAGTACCGATTGGTTGTTGTTTGGAGAGGGTGAAATGTTTACATCTGAAGAAGCTGCTTTTAGAGCCATGTTGGCTGAAGAAGAAGCAGAGCAGAGACAATTGCAAGGCGAGAAGAAGGAAGCTGGAGAGAAAGAAAGTTTTGCAAAGGTAGTATCTCCTGCGCCCACGACATCCGCCCATGTTGTACCATCTGCAACGCATCCCTCCCTCTTTGATGCAACGCCTACTCCTCCTATTCCTGCGGTAGAGATGGTTAAGTTTGTGAGCCAAGCCCAACGTTCGATAAAAGAAATACGTGTGTTCTATGACGATGGCACCTATGAAGACTTCCTTCCCGGTAGCCGTTGAGGATATTTGTCTCTTTTCAAGGAGTAAGGAAGTGGTTATCTCTGATTTGTTTTGTATCTTTGTCAAACATCCTTATATAAAATAAAGACACAAGCAATGAAGATACAGACTTTGCAACTGACTTACCGCATCGCTCAAGAGGCGGAATTGTCCGCAGAAGAGCAGGCGTTAATCGCTACAGCCAAGGAAGCCACCAATCGCAGTTATGCGCCCTATTCAAAGTTTCATGTAGGTGCTGCCGTTCTGTTGGCTGATGGTGCAATCGTAGCAGGCAGTAACCAGGAAAATGCCGCCTATCCTTCTGGCACATGTGCCGAGCGTTGTGCTATGTTCTATGCCAACTCGGAACATCCCGATATGGGCGTTAAAGCTATTGCCGTTGCAGCCCGTTTAGACAATGGCGAGTTTCTTACTGCTCCCATTACTCCCTGTGGTAGCTGTCGGCAGGTGCTGATTGAGACGGAGCACCGCTATGGAGCGCCCATCCGTGTATTGCTCTATGGCACAAGTGGCATTTACATCCTCGACAGCTGTGTCGAACTCCTGCCCTTCCAGTTCTATAGCGAAGCCTTAGAGGGGAAAGGGTAAATGTAAGGTAGAATTGTATGAATGTTGTTGAAGATTGTTATCTAAGTGGTATAAATACAAACTTCAAAGTTCATTATTATTGTCTGCATGGAAACTACCAAATTCCAATGCAGACACCTATGTTATATCTAATAAAATTGCAGAGGGAATAGTGGAGTCTACAATAGAAGAAGTAAATAAATGAAAGAATTGGTTTAGATACTATCTCAGAACGAGATCTTAGAGCCTTTATCCTTATGAACTTGCAATGCTATGATATCAGGTAGTAATAAAAAGGAGGTCTTATCTATATTGTTATTATGTATAAGTGTGGTGTGGGCTCTTGCTGTTATTATGAGCGATAGAAAAGATATTCCAGTGCACATTGATGTTATGGGGCAAGTGGATGCGGTTGCTTCTAAATGGAATATTCTTATTATGCCTGCAACAGCAATCTTTGTGTATGCTTTGCTTTCTTTTTTTCAATCTCATCCAGAGTATTGTAACTTGCCTTCATTTCCCGAAAAGGTAGATAGGGCAAACTTAGTAAGAAAGCTACTTCTTATATTAAAATTGTTTTCTATCTTATTGCTTGTCGGAATTGAAGTTACAATAATTTTATACCCTTTATTGACATTGTGGATAGTAATAGGAGTTTTTATTTTAGGAAGTTGGGTTTTTTATAGAGAAATGAAGAATAAAAACTGAATGTCTTTATCTTTGAAGCTAATAGTCCGAAAGCGTTTGCGTCATCTCTGTGATAGCGCAAACGCTTTCGGGTTTTATTGTGCCTATGCTTAGTTTATTCCTCAACAGCGACTGGATGATTATCCCTTTCTATGCGTTTCAGTGACTCCTCTTCGCCTACGAGCCAGAGTTTGTCGCCGTGGGCGATGCACCGATCGGCAGAGGCGATATTGAGAGAGCCGTCAGTGTCTTCAAAGCCGACAACCATACATTGATAGTCGCTACGGATGCCACTTGTGCTGAGCGTCTTTTTGCAAAAAGGAGAACCCATGGCTATCGTTAGCGGACGAAGGAGAAGCCGTTGTGCACCTTGCTCATAGATAGGTATAAGTTCGCTTTGGAGACGGGAACAGAAAGTTTGAATGCCATTATCGTCAGAAATCAATTCAAGCGTATCACCGGGGAAAATACAAGTGTTGCCGTCGGGGATGTTCATGCGCAGATTACCACGTACTACAGCGGCAACCATGACACCTAAGTCGCGACTGAAACTTAAATCCCTCAAAGGACGACCTCCCCATGAGCTCTCGGCAGGAACAACTACGCTTGAAATATGCATATCTCGGCTTTGCAAGCCACCAGCATAGGCGGGACGTTTGGCACGGGAGAGGCGTTCTCTTGTGCCAAGATTTTGCATGAAAGTACGCTCGATGCGGATACTGCGGTATTTCACAGCGCGAGAATAGATCAAAAGGCTCACAATGATGATGGCAATGAGCGCATGGAGCCAAGATGCAAAAGGCGAGAGGAAGTTGATGACATAGTAGATTGGAATGGTGGCGATTGCGTAGCGCATAATGAAGACCGCTGTCAAAAGAACACGGTTGATGGGGTTGCGTTGCCAAAGCTCTTGTTTCACGGCATTGCGGTGCTTGCGCATGACAATGGCACGAAGAAAAGGAGCGATGAGGAAGAAAGTAACCAGTCCGCAAACTGCATTGCCGATCCAATGGGTGAAGAGACTACGACAGAGAGGGAGGAAGAGTGCAAAAGACAGGCCTATTGTGGCTACGCTAAGCGTAAGGTAAGCGGCCACTTGGCTGAAAATGGCCGTTAAGAAAGTGCGCCAAAGTGAGCGCACACGTTCCTTGTGATGTTGTCCACGCATATCTAATTTTTCTACCAAGTTGTGAGGTAGCACATGGGCAACAAGGCGATAAGCTGGATCAGCTGCTTTTATTAGATAAGGGGTGAGGAAAGTGGTGATGATAGACACAGCCACTGTCACGGGGTAGAGGAAGTCGCTCGTGACCTTGAGCGAAACGCCGAGCTGGGCAATGATAAAAGAAAATTCTCCTATTTGTGCCAGTGCAAAGCCGCTACGCATGGCGGTTTTGAGCGGACTGCCTGACACCAAAAAAGAGCCTGTTCCAAAGAGCATTTGCCCAAAAATGACACTCAGGCAGATGGTAGTGATTGGTAACCAATAGGTCGCCAGCACGGCAGGGTCTACCATCATTCCTACTGACACGAAGAAGATGGCTCCAAAGAGGTCTTTGAGCGGGGCAATAGTATGCTCGATGTTCTCTGCTTCAATGGTTTCGGAAAGAATACTACCCATCATGAACGCACCAAAGGCTGCGCTGTAACCTGCACTCTCCGCACCCATCACAAGAAGAAAGCAAAGGCCTATGCTAACGATAAGGAGCGTTTCTCGGTTGAGCCAATGACGGGTACGGCGCAACAGCAGAGGGATGAGATAAACCCCTACTAAGAACCAGAGAATAAGGAAAAAACCAAGCTTGATAAGGCTCATGGCCAATGTCCCTCCTTCAATGTCGCGGCTAACGGCAATCGCACTGAGAGCGACCATCAAAAGAATACCGAGAATGTCCTCAAGAACAAGGACACTGAGCACACCGCTAACGAACTTTTGTTGGCGCATTCCTAATTCATCGAGAGCTTTATAAATGATGGTCGTTGAAGAGATAGCAAGAATTCCTCCAAGGAATAAACTATTCATGGTTCCCCAGTCGAATAGAGCACCTACACCGCTCCCCACGGCCATCATACAACCCATAATCATGACTGACGAAAGAATAGGGCCACTACCCATTTTGAAAATCTTCTTGAATGAAAATTCCAAGCCAAGGGAAAACATGAGAAAGATAACGCCTATTTCGGCCCATCTGCTAATGGCTTCTGTCTCTGCCACTGTCGGGAAAAGTTTCATGTGTGGCCCTACGAGAAAGCCTGCAACGATGTAACCTAACACGACGGGTTGCTTAAGCCATTTGAAGAGGAGAGTGGCCACGCTTGCTACAACAAGAATGAGGGCGAGATCTGTAATAAGGGAAGGGTGCATAAGGGAGGAGAGAAGAGAGAGAAGGATAATGGAGAAATGCTGTAGGGACGCTCAAGTGTGAGCGTCCCTACTTTCTGTCACTGCGAAAGCTATCACTGCGCCAAGGCTTTGCTTGCTCAGTCGTTGAAGCGTCCCACGAGTTCTGAAATCTTCACCACTGTTTCCATGGCCTTTTGGAGGTTGGGAATGGGCAAGAACTCGTGTGGCCCATGGAAGTTGAGACCGCCTGCAAAGATGTTGGGACAAGGCAAGCCCTTAAAGGATAGCTGTGCTCCGTCCGTGCCGCCACGGATGGCTTTCACTTTGGGCGAAATACCGAGGTCGGCCATGGCATTGATGACCAAGTCGATGACGTGGATGACGGGCTCTACCTTCTCTCGCATGTTGAAGTATTGGTCATTGATAGTGACCGAAACGACGCCCTCGCCATATTTTTCGTTAAGTTGTTGGGCGATGTCGAGGATAAAATCTTTGCGGTCGTCGAATTTCTTGCGGTCGTGGTCGCGGATGAGGAACGACATCTTTGCGCTCTCACAGCTTCCTTCTATACCCAGTAAGTGGTAGAAACCTTCGTAACCCTCCGTCGTTTCGGGGAGTTCGTTGAAGGGAATGAGAGAGGTGAACTCTGTGGCGATGCGCCCAGCATTGATCATTTTGTCCTTGGCGTAACCTGTATGCACACTTGCCCCTTTGATCTCCACTTTGGCGGCGGCAGCATTGAAGCACTCGTATTCGATTTCGCCAATCTCGCCTCCATCCATTGTATAGGCCCATTCGCAACCAAACTTCTCGACATCAAAAAGGTGAGCTCCGAGGCCAATCTCTTCATCGGGATTAAAGGCGACACGAATTTTACCATGCTTGATTTCAGGGTGTTCTTGGAGATAAACCATGGCTTGCACAATCTCAGCAATGCCCGCCTTGTCGTCGGCGCCAAGCAAGGTGTGCCCATCCGTGACGATGATGTCCTCGCCAACGTGTGCCTTTAGTTCGGGGAAGCGAGTGGGGGAAGTGATGATGCCTGCCTCGGCGTCAAGGATGATGTCTCCGCCGTCGTAGTTCTCTACGATGCGTGCTTTCACATTCTTGCCCGAAAAGTCGGGGCTGGTATCGTAGTGGGCGATAAATCCGATGGTGGGTACTTCCTCTTTTGTGTTGGCAGGGAGTGTGGCGTAGATGTAGCCATGTTCGTCCATTTCTACTTCGCTTAATCCAATTTCCTCAAGTTCTTCCTTGAGATATTTGGCAAAAACGAGTTGCTTGTCCGTACTGGGAGTTTTACCAGCATCTTCGGCTGACTGCGTGTCGAAAGTCGTGTACTTTATAAAACGATCAACTATATTCATATGATTGCTATTTTTCTGTTTCAGAACATCTATAAAGCAAAGGTAAACATTTTGTCCAAAACGCCGTGCTCTTGTTGTGCAAAAATCGTATTTATCCCGTTTATACGAGGATAGGGATGTCTCGTAGGTTGGCAGATTGTTTACAGAAATGGCCTCTTTCGTCGCTGAAAGAGGCCATTTCTGTAAAGTTGTCGCTATGACAGCTGAAAAAATTACTCAGCACGGAGTGTAAAGCGCTTGAATGCAAGCACTGTTAGCTCCTTGTCTGCTTGTTGCAAGTAAGAGGCTACATTGATGTTGCTGTCCATGATGAAAGCTTGGCGGAGGAGGCATTGCTCTTGGTAGAACTTGTTCATGCGACCTTCAGCGATGCGCTCAACCATGTTTTCGGGCTTGCCCTCTTCACGTGTCTTCTCGATGGCAATTTTGAATTCTTCAGCACGTACGGCTTCTGGAACGTCAGCTACATCGATAGATACAGGGTTCATGGCTGCAACTTGCATGGCAACGTTGTGGCCGTATTCGGGAGCTACAGACTTGTTGAGCGAAACGAGCGTGCAGAGAGAGTTCTTGTTCTGGTGGTTGTAAACAGAAACGAAGTCGCCTTCAATGAAGAAGTAGCCACCGAGTTCCATCTTTTCACCTGTCACACCGCTTTGACCTTGGATAGCGTCTGCTACAGAGATGCCGTTCAATTGGAGAGCGAGCACTTCTTCTGCAGTCTTCACCTTGTTGGCAATGGCCAAGTCGAGGATGTCGTTTGCCAATTTTACGAAGTCGGCATTTTGAGCAACGAAGTCAGTTTCGCACTTGAGTGCAACGATAGCAGCAAAGCCATTGGCAGCCTTAGCTACAACGGCACCTTCACCTGCTTCGCGGTCTGAACGCTTAGCAGCTACTGCAAGGCCACGCTGACGGATAAGCTCGTAAGCTTTCTCCATATCGCCTTCAGCCTCGTTCAAAGCATTCTTACAGTCAGACAAACCAGCTTTGGTCATCTCACGGAGCTTCTTAATATCTTCAATAGATACAGCCATTTTGGTATAGTGTTTTGATTGTTTGTTCTAATAATAAAGCTGGCCAGCCGTAAAGGCCGGCCAAGCTCTGAATAGGTTATTTCTTAAGCTTCTGCAGGAGCTTCGGTGGCTTCCTCGCGTGCTTTGCTGCTCTTCTTTTCGCCAGCTGCTTCGCTGTCTACACGTTCAGCTTTGCGCTCTTCTACGCCTTCAGCGATAGCACCGCAAACGGCATCGAGGATAGCCTCTACGCTGGTGTTGGCGTCATCATTTGCTGGGATAACGTAGTCGACATTAGAAGGGTCAGAGTTGGTGTCAACCATAGCGAACACGGGGATACCGAGACGGTTGGCTTCCTTAACGGCGATGTGCTCCTTGCAAACGTCTACGATGAAGAGAGCGGCTGGCAGACGATTGAGGTCTGAGATAGAGCCGAGGTTCTTCTCCAACTTAGCACGCTGACGAGAGATTTGGAGTACCTCACGCTTAGAGAGGTTGCTATATGTACCATCAGCCATGAGCTTGTCAATGCTGGCCATCTTTTTCACGGCTTTGCGGATGGTAGGGAAGTTGGTCAGCATACCGCCAGGCCAACGCTCCGTTACATAAGGCATATTGATAGAAGCTGCCTTGTCGGCAACAACCTGCTTAGCTTGTTTTTTAGTAGCTACAAACAGAATGCGCTTACCCGATTTGGCAATCTGCTTGAGGGCCTCTGCGGCCTCGTCAACCTTAGCCACTGTCTTGTGGAGGTCGATGATATGAATGCCGTTACGCTCCATGAAGATATAAGGAGCCATAGCGGGATTCCACTTACGCGTCAAGTGGCCGAAGTGTGAGCCAGCTTGAAGAAGGGTTTCAAAATTTGTTCTTGACATTGTCTTGTTGTTTTGTTTACGTTCTTATAAGTTGTAACGAGAGGGAACATTCCCAATCGCTTGTTAGTCAACCAATAGGGGAGTAGTTCTAAGCGGAAATCTCTCCTATTTAGATGCTAAACATTAGGCGCATTGCCTTAGGCCACAAGAGCTTTTAGGCAACTGCTGCCAAGTATTAACGCTTGCTGAACTGGAAGCGACGGCGAGCCTTTGGCTGACCTGGCTTCTTACGTTCAACGGCACGTGGATCGCGCGTCATGAAGCCTTCAGCACGAAGTGCCTTCTTGTCTTCAGCATTGATTTTTACCAATGCGCGTGCGATGCCAAGGCGGATAGCCTGTGATTGGCCCGTGAAGCCACCACCGAATACGTTAACCTTTATGTCATACTTTTCAGCTACCTCAAGAAGGTTGAGGGGCTGTTTTACTACATATTGCAGAATGGTTGAAGGGAAGTAGTTCTCAAGATCTCTCTTGTTGATTGTGATCTTACCTGTACCTTCTGTTACGTAGATACGAGCTACGGCGCTTTTGCGACGGCCCAATGCGTTGATCATTTCCATTGCTGCAATTATTTGAGGATGTTAATGTCGATAGCCTTAGGTGACTGAGCCTCGTGCTTGTGCTCAGTGCCTTCGTAAACGTACATGTTGCCAAGGAGCTTAGCACCAAGACGATTCTTGGGGAGCATACCTTTCACAACACGACGGAGCAATTTCTCAGCACCATCTTTCTTAGCGAGGATGCTTGCAGGAGTGTGCTCGCGTTGTCCACCGGGATAGCCAGTGTAAGTGAGATAAACACGATCGGTCATCTTCTTACCTGTGAGGCGTACCTTATCGGCATTGATGATGATTACGTTGTCACCGCAATCTACGTGAGGAGTGAAGTTGGGCTTGTACTTACCACGGAGAAGCTTAGCTACTTTTGAGCCAAGGCGACCCAATACTTGGTCGGTTGCGTCCACAATCACCCATTCCTTCTGTGCGGTTTCTTTGTTCGCAGAAATGGTCTTGTAACTTAAAGTGTCCACTTTTGTTGTTGATTAAATGTAACTACTAAAAAACTATTTGTTATGCAGGGAGTAACCCCGCCTGCCTTTCTGTGCCTTGCCTTGGCCAAAAGACAAGGCATTTCCACGCAGCTCGACAGCGACAAAAGCCACTGCCAGATAATAATCGGCGTACAAAATTACTCATTTCCCGTGATATATGCAAACTTTCGAGGATTTTTAATGCAAGGGGAATGAAGAATAGGGGGTAAAAAGCATTCCTCTTCGTGAGAACCACTTGGAAGAATGCCTTAGTGGGAGGGTACAGGAGGGTTGGGTATAAAGTGGGTTGATATCCTCGGCCTTAAATTATATAGCCTATACTGATAACAATCTTTTGTGTTATTAAATAAAGTTTGTTTTTTGCCCGTGCGATAAAAAACAGAGAGGCGTAGGTTGTGGAAAGCAGTTGCGGACTTGTTTTTCTGAGTTGCGCCACTTAGATTTTCTTCTTGCGCTTGCTGAAAAGGCTGTTGGTAGGGCAAAAAACAAAGGGTGAGGGAGCGATTTTCACTCCCTCGCCCCGTGGCTTTATGGCAAAGATATATACAAAAACGTTCTTTTCCAAATGCGTTTCCTGCGAAATCTAAAAGAACGACATTTTTTATCGTGCATATGGGAGAACAAAGTTAAGATGCTGTCGTGTGTTCTCAATAAAGAATTACGTAAGTGTGAAAGGATACATAATAAGGGTGCTGATGGTAAATCAATATCTTTTTTTTGACGAAAAAAATGAGAATTTGTTTTCTTATTAGAAAGAAAATGTATATATTTGCAAGCAGAAATAAAATTTAGTGTCAAATCAAAAAGGCTTCACCTGATGGTTCTCTCTTAAGCCTTATGTTAATTGATTGTTCTTCATGAGAGGGAGAAGAATGCTTTAATAAATACCACAATGAAAAGATTTAGAAAAATTGCCATGCTTATGGCGGTAGCACTTGCTTTTACAGCACCCTTAAAAGGTTTTGCTTCTTACAAGTATTATATCCATTTTAAAGATGGAAGTGTCTTAATGATGCGAGCAGATAATGAAGACCTTGCTCGTATGGCATTTGATGCGATGTGCCGAGATATGCCAGGAATGGAAGATGCGTATCTTACGAAACGCCCAAATGGAGGCTTTATCGCTTGTGAGAGTGCAGATGATCTTAGATAAAATTAAATTCTATGTAAAGCTGTGGTATCGGCTATACGGCCATGTTGTATTATGCGCCAAATTATATTTGTACTTTTCAGTTGCCTTGTTTTAGTTGGCTTTGCACAAGTAGAGCAAAGAACTTTAGCACCTATAACTGTGTATGACACTGCTCATACAATGGCATATTATGACTTAGACTATCGAAAAGACTCTACTAAAAACATTTATCGGAAAGGCAGAACCATACTTCAAATTTCTGAGAACTATCTTGCTTTTTCTGATTACTATACTTTGCTCATAGACTCTCTCAATGATTATGCTGTTAGACATAAAGAACTTGAACAGGAGATAAGTGAACAAATCGGCAAAGCCATTAAAAGAATAGAGTACAGAGAGCCTTTATTGACAAATTTGCTTAAAGGCGCAACTACGTTTCAGATGGGGATCTGGGTGAAGTTGGAGTACACAACTCCTACGCCTCAGATAGCTTGGCAACTCATGTCGGGAGATACGCTGGTGAATGGAGTTGCATGCAAAAAGGCGATGGGACGCTATTCGGGGCGCACTTATGTGGCCTGGTATGCCGAAAGCATACAGTTGCCGTATGGTCCTTATATTTTCGGTGGATTGCCGGGCTTGATTATGTGTATATACGATACTAAGCGCAACTGGATTTTTACAAATAGTGGTATTGGGCCAGCCACATCTTTGGCAACGATGTATCTTTATGCAGATAAAGATCGTGAGAAAATGGATCGCAAAAAAGCTTTAGATAGTTACCGCAATGAGCGGGAAAATCCTGTTCGGGTGGCTACGGGAAGAGGGTTGCTGTTCGGTGCTACGCCAGAGATGATGAAAAGTGTTCCCAGTAATCTTTTGGAACAAGAATGGTGAGGAGAATTGTTGGCATATTATATCTGTTCATAGTAGCAACGTGCATTTTGAGTGCGCAGAACCCAGAACGCAAAATCACGGGCGTTGTGCGCACCGTGGATGGTCGTCCCATTGTGAGTGCTATGTGTCGCTTGCTTAATGCGCAGGACTCACTTTTAAGTTTTGCGCAAACCAAGGGCGATGGTCGCTACGAGCTTGTGCAAAAGGACGGAGCGAAATGTATAGAAATTGCGCTTTGGGGGTATGAGACGCACAAATTCAATTTGCAAACCAACATTTCACACTATGAAATAACGCTCCATCGTAACGCTAAGAACATCCATGAAGTGGTTGTTACTGCCACGCCCATCTCTCGGAACAGCGATACGCTTAATTATCGTGTTGATGCCTTTCGAGAAAAGAGTGATCGCACTATTAGCGATGTGCTCAAGCGTATGCCCGGCATAGAAGTGAAACCTTCGGGCGAAATCCATTACCAAGGTGTCCCTATCAATCATGTCAACATTGAAGGGCAAAACATGATGGGTAGTCGCTACAACTTAGCCACAGAAACGATGCCTGCCGAAGCTGTTTCGCAAATTCAAGTAATGGAACGTAATCAGCCCATTCGCGCTTTGGAAGGCAAGCAGAGGAGCGATCGTGCCACACTCAATATCAAACTCAAAGAGAACTACCGGTTGCGTCCTTTTGGCGAAATTGGTTTGCACGGAGGGGCAAGTCCTTTTTTATGGGACAACAATTTGACCACTTTTTTCTTCGGAAAGAAACATCAGCTTTTGGCGATGGGAGCGATGAACAATACGGGGCGTAATCTGCGCACCCTCTCGCAGGGTTTAGGTACAGCTTTGGACACCGAAAGCGAACCGCTTCCACAACGCATGTTGTCTGTTTCCTCGCCGATGCGTCCTCCCTTGGCAACAAGCTATTATTGGAACAATCACTCGCACCTTGCTTCGCTCAATTATTTACGTGGCTATTCCCATGAAAAAAGCTTGCGTGCTAATATGACCTATCAGCATGGGCGTGTCGTTCAGGATGACAGTGCGTACTATCATTATGCAATAGGTGCAGACACAGTTAGCTATTTTCAACGCACTGCCTCCTTGCAACGTGTTCATTCCCTCGCAGGAAGTATAGCCTTTGTCAATAATTCTCCTAAGGTCTATTTGCAAGAGGTAATGTCAGGAACAGGAGAATGGGAACGATATGAGAATTTATCTTATACCCACCAAGGAAGGCTTCACGAAAGCATGCAGACAAGTCCTTTTACGCTGAGTAACATTCTGCGCGCTACTCTCAATGTTGGCAATATGGCCTATGATGTTTCGTCCAATGTGCGTTGGGTGAGTGAAACGGAACAACTCTATCTGAACAGCACCTTTGCGCAGTACCTGCGTAAACGCAACTTCTTTATGGCACATTCCATCGGTACGGACTGGAGCATCGGGCGCATGATAATGCATACAGCTTATGGATTGAAATTCAAGAATACGCATCTCATGCCGATAATGGGCGGTGTAAATTATAAAAGCCGTTATTGGCAACAAAGCCTTGACTTCTCAGCAGATATGCCACTTGGCGGTGGCACCATGAGCATAGCCGTTCCCGTTGCCTATTTGTCTTATCATTATAACTACCGCCCGCAGAGCAATCGTTGCTTTCTATGGTCGCCCGAACTCTCTTGGAGTAAAAACTGGAATGTCAATGTTCATTCCCTCTTTACTTTCAGTCACAACAAAGCTGGCAATACTTCCGACCTACTCATACCCACTCTTTTGCGCCAAACTTATCGTGTCTTTTATCAGAGTCTTGACAGTCTTTCTGTGAGCCGAACCACGATGGGCAGTATGCGTTGGTCGTTTATCAACTTGGCCAATATGTTTTCTTGGAACTTCTATGCCAGCTGGTCGCATACGAAGTGCGATAGCTATTTCTCTGCCTATTATTCTCCGAACACCACTTATGCAACGCCTGTTTGGGAAGATAGTAGACGCACCACACTTTCGTTCCAACTCTCGTTTCAGAAAGTGAACCGAAAGAGTGGCTTAACACTAAGTCAGCGCAATAGCTTCGCACGCAGCAAACGATTTGTTTCGCAAAATAATCTGAGGGGAGATATACATTATAACGCTTGGAATATGAGTTGGACGTTGCAGTGGGCGAAACTTAAGTGGTTGACAGCCGATTTGACAGCCGAGGGTAATCTCTCGTGGAAGGATATAGATGTTTTTTCCAGCACGCACAATGTGCTAAAGAACGTCTATTATCAGTTGATCCTCCGTGCCTATCCTTTGGAGCGCATGCAATGCAATTTTACTTTCTCACAGTCTACTCAAGAATTGACCCATGGACATTATGCCACCAATTGTTTTGTTAATTTAGGTGCGGAATATACTCTTAATGGTCGCCTGACAGTCGACTTTAGAGCTTCTAATTTGCTTCATCGCAAGACTTATGAAGAAGTACGCTACAATGGTGCGAACTTTACTTATTACGCCTTGCCTTTGCGTGGGCGAGAAGTGCTCTTCGGCTTACGATACAAGTTCTAAACAGTGCGTATAACACGTTGCAGAATATATCCCTCATTTGTCTTTGTTGGCAAATGAGGGATGCTTTAATATCATGTGTAGGCCTAAAATGCGTAAACATATTTATTTCGTTATGGGCATGGAGCAAAAGCCGTTTGTTCTGCTCTCCATGATGCGCAGATGCGCCAATAAACATCTCCAGCGCAAGTTGTCAAGTTAGTTGTTGCATGATAAAACTTTTTCGTCTGTGGGGACAACAAAATGGGGTAGTGACTTGTTGGCTCTATAGTTTCTTTCTAATTTTGCGAATGCTTCCCCCTTAATGATGTTTGGGAGAAGAGACTGCAAAGTCTATAAGCACACATATATAATCGTCTCGTTCAATGCGTTTTCAAACCCTTGTGGATCTTCCACCGCCAGCCATAACGCTACGTCCCAGCTCAAAAGTTTTGTTTCTCGGCTCGTGCTTCGCTACTAATGTGGGCGAACGTATGGCAGAGGCATTGCCCCATGTTGTGGTTAATCCTATGGGGACGCTTTATAATCCCTCATCCATAGCCTTGGCGCTCCGACTGCTCCAGAAAAAAGAGATACCTAAGACGCTCCTTTTTGAAGGTGGCGATGGGCTTTGGCATAGCTGGGCACACGCTTCGGAGGTGTCGGACGAAACGCAGGAAGCTTGCTTGGCGCGCATCCATGAACGATGGGAGCAGGTCGACTTGGCACAAACGGAAGTTCTTTTTGTGACTTTTGGTACAGCTCGTGTCTATACGCTCGCTGCTACGGGGCAGATTGTGGCCAACTGCCACAAAGCATCTTCACGACTTTTCTGCGAACGAGATTTGAGCGTGGAGGAAATGGTCGAAGAGTGGACAGAGTTGCTCAGTACTTTGTCGGAGAACTTGAAAGTGGTGTTTACCGTTAGCCCTTACCGATATGCTAAGTATGGCTTTCATGAGAGTCAGCTCTCCAAAGCTCGCTTGCTTTTAGCCATCAATGAGCTTTGCCACCGCCATCCGCAGTGCCACTATTTTCCTGCTTATGAAATCGTGCTGGATGAGTTGCGCGATTATCGTTTCTACGCTTCCGATATGCTTCATCCTACAGCGCAAACGGCCGACTACATTTGGGAGCGGCTGCAAACATGGGCTTTTCCAGAAGCCACGCAACGCTTTGCCAAGGAGCGGATGGCTCTGATGAAAGCTTTGCAACATCGGCCTCGTCGGATGGATGATGCTTATCAACAATTTCTACAACAAACCAAAGAACGCTTAGTGGCGTTGGATGCCACAGGCATAGTATAAACAATGAATTATTCTCTTTCTCACATAGCTTCTTTCCTGCCCTTTGTTGAACAAAGAGGGACAGCCCAACCCATGATTGATTGGTTGGTAACGGATAGTCGCACCCTGACTTTTCCCGAAACAACTCTTTTCTTTTCCATCTCTTCGCCTTATCGAGATGCCCATCAATTCATTCCCAAACTCTATGCCCGTGGTGTGCGTGCCTTTGTGGTTGAACATTGTTCGGAGAGCTTGGAAAAGGATTGTCCCGAAGCCACTTTTCTCGTAGTACAACCTCCACACACGACACTTGAAGCGTTGCAAACCATCGCTCGAATGTGTCGTCGGGAATTTACTGGTAAGGAAGTGCTTGGTATCACTGGGTCGAACGGGAAAACGATTGTGAAAGAATGGATCTATCAGCTCATATCGCCCAACTACAACGTAGTGCGTTCGCCCCGGTCGTACAATTCGCAAGTGGGCGTGCCGCTTTCAGTGGCACTTTTGTCAGAAGAGACAGAAGTGGGCATCTTTGAGGCTGGCATTTCGCAAGTGGGGGAGATGGACACGCTGCGCTCCATCATTGCGCCCACCATTGGCTTGCTCACGCACATTGGCGATGCACATCAAGAAAACTTCGCCTCCAAGGCTCAGAAGGTGCAGGAAAAGCTTCGTCTTTTTGCCACGACGAAGGCCTTTATCTATGGGCAAGACGATGAGACTGTCGCTACCTGTGTGAAAGCGATGCAGTCGGAGGGGTATGCAGGCATGGTGTATGGATGGTCGGGCAAAGATGCCAACGCACCGCTGTATGTCTCTGCAACAAAAACAGAGGGCGGTTGTACCACGATACGTTATTACATAACAGAAAATCTTCACACAGCATTACATTTTCCAGCCATGCCTGCGGAGGGATACACGGCTCAAATCCCTTTCACCGATGCCGCCAGCATTGAGAATGCCATAACGGCATTCTTCGCCAGTTTTCTTTTCTTTGGTTTGACGCCCGATACATTGACCGAGCGGTTGTTGCGCTTAGAGCCAGTGGCGATGCGCTTGGAGGTGAAGCAGGGGAGTAACAACTGCACCATCATCAATGACGCCTATAATAGCGACATCACGAGCCTCGAAATAGCTCTTAACTTCATGGAGCGACGCCCTGTGCCTATGGGATATAGGCGTATGGTGATTTTGTCCGACATTCTGCAAAGCGGTTTGGCGATTGGCAAAATCAATGCCATTGTGGCTCAATTATTGGAAAAGCATCAAGTGGACACACTTGTCACCGTTGGCACACAATGGGAGGACTTCAAAGAACATCTCAAAGGTCAGATAACACTTTTGCAGTTTGAAAGTACAGGACATCTTTTGCGGAGTAGCATGTTGCGTGCTTTGGAGCGCACCATCGTTTTGGTGAAAGGGGCACGCATCTTCGGTTTTGAACGCATTGTGGAGCGATTGTCGCAACGGGTGCATGAAACTACGTTGGAGATAGACCTTGAAGCAGTGGGGGAGAACCTGAATTTCTACCGCTCATTCCTGCAAGCTGGGACAAAGATGGTGTGCATGATCAAGGCTTCAGCCTATGGTGCAGGTGCAGTGGAAGTGGCCAAAACATTGGAAGACAGAGGAGTTGATTATTTGGCTGTAGCTGTGGCGGATGAAGGCGCAGAACTGCGCAAAGCGGGAGTTAAGAGCAACATTATCATCATGAATCCCGAAATGTCATCGTTTGACCTGTTGTTTCAGTATCGTTTAGAACCAGAAGTTTATAGCTTTGGCCTCTTGAAAGCATTGCACCAAGCAGCGAAGCGTGAAGGCATAACCAATTTTCCGATACACATTAAGCTGGACACAGGAATGTCGCGTCTTGGCTTTAATCCCGAAGCAGACATGCCCGCTTTGATAAATTATCTTCATGCACAAAAGGCACTGATTCCTCGTAGCGTGTTCTCGCATTTTGCGGGGAGCGATTCACAAGTGTTCGACGATTTCTCGGCCGAACAATTCCGCCGTTTCGACCAAGCTTCGCAAACTTTACAAAAAGCTTTTCCTCATAAGATATTGCGCCATATCTGCAATTCGGCAGGAATAGAACGCTTTCCTGAACGCCATCTCGATATGGTGCGCCTCGGTCTTGGTCTGTATGGTATCGACCCGATTGACAATCGCACGCTACATACGGTGGCCACTTTGCGCACTACAATTTTGCAAATCCGTAACATAGAAGCCACCACAACCGTGGGGTATAGCCGTCGTGGCAAATTGCAACGCCCCTCGCGCATCGCTGCCATTCCCATTGGCTATGCCGATGGATTGAACCGCCACCTCGGCAATGGCAAAGCCTATTGTTTGGTCAATGGCGAGCGTGCCCCTTATGTCGGCAACATCTGTATGGATATTTGTATGATTGATGTGACGGACATCAACTGCCAAGAGGGCGATGTGGTCGAGATCTTTGGTAAAAACCTGCCCGTGACAGTGCTGAGCGAAAAATTAGACACCATTCCCTACGAAGTGTTGACAGGTATCAGTGAACGTGTGAAGCGGGTTTACGTGCAGTAGGAGCAGTGTGTATCTGCTTAAAGCACTGAATAGCGTTTGGAAGAATTGGATACAAAAGTGATAGTCTGTTAGTGAAATGTTACTTTATGACTATCTTTGCAAGACAAAAAGTAAATAAAAATAAAATGAAAAAGATTAGAGCTGCCGTGGTAGGTTACGGCAATATCGGCAAGTATTCTATCGAAGCCCTTGAGGCTGCCCCCGATTTTGAAATTGCAGGCGTGGTGCGTCGCAATGGTGCACAAGACAAGCCAGTGGAACTGGCTGCCTATGAAGTGGTGAGTGACATCCGTGAGCTGAAAGACGTGGATGTTGCCATTTTGGCAACACCCACGCGTAGCGTAGAAGCTTTTGCAAAAGATATTTTAGCTTTAGGCATCAACACAGTGGATAGCTACGACATCCACACAGGCATTGTTGATTTGCGCCGTTCATTGGGCGAAGCCGCAAAGGCTTCAGGGGCTGTGGCTATTATCTCTGCGGGCTGGGATCCGGGAAGCGATTCTGTGGTGCGCACCCTCTTAGAAGCCCTTGCGCCCAAGGGCATTAGCTTCACCAACTTCGGTCCGGGTATGAGCATGGGACACACCGTGGCCGTGAAAGCCATTGATGGTGTGAAAGCAGCCCTTTCAATGACCATCCCAACAGGCGAGGGCATTCACCGCCGCATGGTATATATAGAAGTAAAGGAGGGGTATGATTCTGACAAGGTGGCTGCTGCCATCAAAGCCGACCTTTATTTCGTGCATGATGAGACACATGTGACAGAAGTGCCTTCCGTGGATGCGCTTTTGGACATGGGACATGGCGTTAACTTGGTGCGCAAAGGTGTTTCTGGTGTAACCCAAAATCAGCTTTTTGAGTTCAATATGAAAATTAACAATCCTGCCCTCACAGCACAAGTTTTGGTTGCTGTTGCTCGTGCTTCAATGTTGCAGCGTCCTGGTTGTTATACCATGCCCGAAATTCCAGTATTGGATCTTCTCCCCGGCGACCGTGAGGAGTTGATTCGCCATTTGGTGTAAGTCTTTTTTTAGGTAAAATGCAAGTTGTAAGGCAAGAAAATTAGAAAAGCGTTTGGTTAATTCAATTTTCTTCCTTACTTTTGCAATCAAAGATTGAATATACAACAAATATAAGTTATGGCAATTTCTCTTCAGAACGCTTTTGGTTGGTGGCGCACTTACGACTTGAAAAAATCGTAAGAGGCTTCTGCGCACCTTATTCTGAAGGATAAAATAATTTTCGCCAGTCTGTCATCTTACGACAGACTGGCTTTTTTTTGCATCAATACAAAACAACAAAATACTCTCATTATGGCTAAGAATTTTCACGTTACAGAAGATGGATTTTATGGTACATTCGGTGGTGCATTCGTTCCTGAAATTTTGAAACCAAACATCGATGCTTTGACAGCGTGCTATGTTAAAGTGATTGAAAGCGAAGCGTTTCAAACGGAATTTCGCAGTTTGTTGCGCGATTATGTGGGCCGCCCTTCGCCACTTTATCTCTCACCATCTTTGAGTGAGCTTTGCGGTTGCAAAATCTACCTTAAGCGTGAAGATTTGAACCACACAGGAGCGCACAAAATCAATAATGCCATAGGACAAATTCTTTTGGCACGCCACATGGGAAAGCGTAGAATTATTGCAGAGACAGGTGCAGGACAACATGGCGTGGCCACAGCAACGGTTTGTGCCCTTTTCGGCATGGAATGTACCATTTATATGGGAGCAGTGGACATCGAACGTCAGCGTCCCAATGTGGAAAAGATGCGCCTGCTTGGTGCAAAGGTCATCCCAGCCACTTCGGGTAATCAGACATTGAAGGATGCTGTAAATGAAGCATTGCGCGACTGGTGTTCGCATCCTGAGGAGACATTCTATTTGTTGGGCTCTGCAGTGGGTCCACATCCTTATCCTGATTTGGTGGCCCGTTTGCAGTCCATCATTAGTGAAGAAGTGCGTCAACAGCTTTTGGAGAAAGAAGGCACAGAGTTGCCCAACTATGCCATAGCTTGTGTAGGTGGCGGTAGCAATGCGGCTGGCTCGTTCTTCCATTTCTTGGATGAGGAAAAAGTTAAACTGGTGATAGCAGAAGCATCAGGCCATGGCGTAGATACAGCAGAGACAGCTGCCACATTGACCCTTGGCACAGAAGGCGTACTCCATGGCAGTCGCTCGTTGGTGATGCAAGATGAAGACGGGCAGGTGATAGAGCCTTATTCTATTTCCGCAGGCCTCGACTATCCCGGTGTTGGTCCTCTGCATGCAGAATTGGCACAAAGCGGTCGTGCCAGCGTCATAACGGTAACGGATGACGAAGCCCTTGAAGCGGCTTACGACTTAAACAGAAAAGAAGGCATCTTGCCTGCTATCGAGTCTGCGCACACGTTGGCTTCTCTTCGCAAAGTGAAGTTTCAGCCCACCGACATCGTTGTAGCGACTCTCTCTGGCCGTGGCGACAAGGATATCGACACTTATCTCAAACATGCTGTTCGTTTCGGCTATCTTTCAGAGTAAAGCGATGAACGTCTATAAATATACTGCTCTCTCGCGCACTATTCCAAGCGACTTGATAACGCCTGTGGGAACGTATCTTAAAATTCGTGATCTGTTCCCGCAGAGTGCGCTGATGGAAAGCTCCGATTATCATAGCGGAGAGAACAACCGGTCTTTCATAGGTCTTGAGCCTATGGCTTCCATCAGCATCTCGCACAACGAAGTGCGTTTTATCTATCCTGATGGGCACACCGAGTTGCGCCCAATTACGGAAGCTTTCACCGTGGCAGATGCTTTTGCCTACTTCACAACTCAGTTTGAGGTAAAAGGGGAGCATAGTAGCTATGCTGGACTTTATGGCTATATGGGTTTTAATGGCATTCGGTATTTCGAGAAAGTTGCCATCAAAGACAGCACAGAGGCCAAGAACGACGCGCCAGACATTATGTACATCTTCTATAAGTACATCTTGGTCTTCAACGATTACCACAACGATTTGTTGCTTATAGGCCTGCAAGCCTCAGGCGAAACGCTTCGTTTGGGCGAAATAGAACGTGCCATCTCTACGAACCATATGGCGGCCTATCCTTTCCGCGCTGTGGGAGCTGTAACTTCTACTCAAACGGACGAGGACTATCGCCATTTGGTACGCAAAGGCATTCAGCACTGTTTGCGGGGAGATGTTTTTCAAATTGTTTTGTCTCGTCGTTTTATACAACGCTATGAAGGCGACGATTTCCAACTCTATCGCACACTGCGGCGCATCAATCCTTCGCCTTATCTCTTCTATTTCGATTTTGGAGGCTTTCGCATCTTTGGTTCTTCGCCCGAAACCCATTGTCGCATAGAAGAAGGGCGCGCTTACATCGACCCGATTGCAGGCACGATGCGCCGACATGCCGAACGCAGTCGGGACAAGGAGATTGCAGAAGCACTCCACAACGACCCGAAAGAGAATGCGGAGCACACGATGCTTGTCGATTTGGCCCGCAACGATTTGAGCCGCAATTGTGAGGCTGTTCAGGTAGACTTCTACAAAGACATTCAATTTTATAGCCATGTCGTTCACCTCGTCAGCCGGGTGAGCGGGAAGGTACAGAGAGGTGTCAATCCCATACAACTATTGGGAGATACTTTTCCTGCTGGCACGTTGAGTGGTGCACCCAAGGTGCGTGCGTTAGAACTTATCAGTGAGTACGAGCCACATAACCGAGGGGCTTATGGCGGTTGTATTGGATTTATAGGGCTGAATGGCGAACTCAATCAAGCCATCACTATTCGCAGTTTTGTGAGTCGCAATGGCGAACTTTGGTTTCAAGCTGGTGCAGGTATCGTGGCAAAGAGCGATGTAGAAAGCGAGTTGCAGGAAGTTAACAACAAGTTGGATGCACTGCGCCGTGCCATTATTGCCACTGAAGCACAATATGGTCACAGTGTTCACACTTCACGATGAAAAGGAAATGACAAAGATTGCTTTAATAGATAACTACGATTCTTTTACCTACAATTTACGCCAGCTCTTGGAAGAAGAGGGGGCAAAGGTAGATGTGTTGCGCAACGACCAATTTGCTCTGCCCGATTTGGAGATATACGATAAACTGGTTCTCTCTCCGGGGCCGGGCATTCCGAGCGAAGCAGGCTTGCTCAATGATGTAATTCGCACTTATGCACCTTCTAAACCCATCTTAGGCGTTTGTTTGGGTGAACAAGCTATCGGCGAAGTTTTCGGTGCGAAACTCACGAACCTCAGTGAGGTGTTTCACGGAGTTCAAACACCAGCACACATTGTTGCTGACGATTATATTTATAATGGTCTCGATACCACGTTCTTAATTGGGCGTTACCACTCTTGGGTAGTAGATAAGGCCGATTTCCCAACCGACTTGGAAATCACTTGTGTGAGCGATGAAGGTCTCATAATGGGTTTGCGCCACTGCACTTTGGATGTGCATGGCATTCAGTTTCATCCTGAGTCGGTGCTGACGCCTGAAGGACGCACCATCATTCATAACTTTGTGTCTGCTTCATAACTTATCTTATGAAAATCTTTCTCGAACGGCTTTATCGCCAAGAGCATCTTGGACGGGAAGAAGCCAAAGAACTCCTACAAGCCATTACGGCAGGACAATTCAGTGAAGTCCAAGTAGCTTCTTTGCTCACTGTTTTTCGGATGCGTGACATCACCGCAGACGAACTCTTGGGTTTCCGTGAAGCCTTATTGGAGCAGGCTGTGAAAGTCGACTTTCCGGGCATAGAAGCTTTGGATATTGTAGGAACGGGTGGCGATGGCAAGGACACGTTCAACATCTCTACATGTGCAGCCTTTGTGATTGCTGGTGCTGGCCAACCTGTGATAAAGCATGGCAACCATGCAGCATCGTCTGTGAGCGGTGCCAGTACGGTACTCGAATCGCATGGCGTACGTTTCACAACAGATGTTGAACAGCTCCGTCGTAGCGTTGCGGAGAGTGGCTTTGCCTATCTTCATGCCCCTCTTTTTCATCCAGCCTTGGCCACCGTTGCCCCTTTGCGTCGCTCCATAGGGGTGCGCACCATCTTTAATCTTCTTGGTCCTTTGGTCAATCCAGCCCGTCCTGCGTTCCAGCTTTTGGGTGTGGCCGATTTGGCACAAATGCGCCTTTATACGATAGCACTACAAAAGCTTGGAGTGCAGTTTGCTACGGTGACAAGTGTTGATGGTTATGACGAAATCTCTCTTACCTCCGATTTCAAGGTTATGTCCAATCATAGTGAACATATCTATCGCCCTGTAGATTTGGGGTTGCCACTCTATGAGCAGAGCGAACTCTATGGTGGGACAACGAAAGAAGAGGCGGCCATGATTTTCAGTGCGGTGTTGCAAGGCACAGCAACAGAGGCACAACGCAATGTGGTGCTTGTCAATGCTGCACTCGGTCTTCAAGTAGCCCGCCCAGCGCTCTCACTCTCGGCTTGTTTCGATCTTGCTCGCCACGCATTGGAAAGTGGTCGCGCCTTGCAAGCTTTTCAGCGATTTGTTGCTATCAATCAATGATTTCAATTATGTCCACAATCCTTTCTCGTATTCTTACCCATAAGGCCCAAGAAGTTGCTCTTCAGCGTCAAAAGGTGCCTCTCAAAGAGTTGGAACGTCAACTCCTTGATGCCCCTGCACCGCGCAGTATGCGTAAGAGTTTGGCCAACTCTGCTTCTGGTATCATTGCCGAGTTCAAGCGTAAATCGCCCTCCAAAGGTTGGATTTTCCAAGATGCAACACCTGAAACCATTGTGCCTACTTATGATGCTGGCGGTGCCTCGGCCTTGAGTGTACTCACAGACGAAGCGTTTTTTGGTGGCTCATTGGACTTCCTACGTCGTGCCCGTAGCCTCACAGAACTGCCTTTGCTCCGCAAAGAATTTATTATAGATGAATACCAACTCCTCGAAGCCCGTGCCACGGGAGCAGATGCAATTCTGCTCATTGCTGCTGCTTTGTCCAACGAACGCTTACAACATTTGGCACGAGAGGCGAAAGGCTTAGGGCTTGAGGTTTTGCTTGAGGTACACACAGCGGAAGAACTTTCGGCCTATTGTTCTGAAGTAGATATGGTTGGCATCAACAATCGTGACCTACATTCTTTCCAAACCGATGCAGAGCGTTCGGTGCGTCTCTTCGACCTTCTCCCCAAAGAAGCCCTTCCCGTGAGCGAGAGCGGACTGCTCAATCCCTGCGTAGCACAACATCTCCGCCAAGTGGGCTTTCGCGGTTTTCTCATCGGTGAGGCTTTTATGCGTGAGTCAGATCCGGGAGAAGCCTTGCAACGTTATATTGCAAAAATGACTGCCACGCTATGATTATTAAAGTTTGTGGTCTGCGACAAAGCGATAATATCCGTGCTGTTGAGGCCACCAAGCCCGATTGGTATGGTTTCATCTTTCATCCCCAATCGCCTCGTTATGTAGCAACTCCTCCCGACCATTTGCCATCGGGAGAACGTATTGGGGTGTTTGTCGATGCCACCTTGGAAGACATTCAAGCTCGGCAGAGGAGCTTTCAACTTACGGGCGTACAGCTTTATAAAGCCTCGCCACAGCTCTGTTGCACTTTGCGAGAAAAAGGATTAAAGGTGATACGGGCCATTCCTGCTATGGGTGATTTGGACACCGCCACTCTACCTTTTCTCACAGCCGTAGATTATTTTCTTTTCGATACTCCCAGCCCGCAGTATGGCGGAACAGGTTTGACTTACAACTGGCAACAGCTCCAAAGCTACACACACTCCGTCCCTTTTTTACTTTCAGGAGGATTGTCCCTGAACTCACTCCCAGACTTGCAACATTTCTCTCATCCCTCATGGCAGGGCGTAGATCTCAACAGTGGCTTTGAACTGTCGGCAGGTCTCAAGGATGCCCGCCTTTTGTCTCAATTCATTTCCCAATTTCGTTTGATATGAATCGCATTTCCCAACTCTTCCAAGAGAAATCCAAAGACATCCTTTCCGTTTACTTTTGTGCTGGCGATCCCAGCCTCTCTTTGACTATTCCCACACTTGAAGCCTTGCAGGAGCGAGGGATAGACATGGTGGAGATAGGCATTCCTTACAGCGATCCAGTGGCCGATGGGGTAGTGATACAAGCAGCGGCATCCCGCGCGTTGAAAAGTGGTACAACTTTGGTGCGTCTCTTTGAGGAACTCAAAGATGTGCGCCAGCGCATTCACATCCCTTTGGTCATTATGGGCTATTTTAATTCAGTGTTGCGTTATGGCGTGGAGCGTTTCTTTGCGCAGTGTCAGCAATGTGGCATTGATGCCTGCATCATTCCTGACTTGCCTTTGGAAGAGTTTGAACGTTGGTATCGCCCTATGGCCGAACGCTATGGGATAGAAATGATCTACCTCATCACGCCAGAGACATCCGAGAAGCGCATTCGGCAAATAGATGCAGCGAGCAATGCCTTTATCTACGTTGTTTCATCAGCGGCAGTGACGGGGGCACAACAAGCGTTTGACGACAAACGAGCGGCTTATTTCTCACGCATTGCATCGCTCCAGCTCTCTACGCCTTGTTTGGTGGGATTTGGCATCTCCAACAAAGCCACACGTTCCGTGGCCGATGCACATCTCTCAGGTGTAGTGGTAGGGAGCAAGTTCGTGGAGTTGCTACACAGCACTCAAAATCCACAGCAAGCAGTAGCTCAACTGCTCGAAACATTGCAGAATTGATATTGAGATAATCACGCAATTATAGGATGCAAGTTGTAGTTATACATTAGCCTTGCGCCATTGTGTAGAGAACAAGAGGCGGGGCAAGGAAAAAATCCAAGGCTTGGATTTATTTCGAGAGGCGCATACAGAAATTTCTGCATGCGCCTCTCGAAATAAAAGCTTCATGTCTCCGATAGTGTAGGGGCTGCTTTTGCAAAGGTAAAGAGTGGTAGAGGGGGCGAAAACAAAGGCAAACTTTAGTTGGTGCGTTGCCACGGATGTTTTGCCTTGAAGAGGACGGAAAATGTTTGTGCAAGAAATAGGGGTTTCTGCATAAGGAATAGTAACTTTGTATAGTTGAAAATCCGTAAAGATTGGGAGCGTAACTGATTTCCCCACTCGTCCGTGTTTTCCCCTTGTAAAAATAACAAATTGTTTTCTCCTTTTAAGAATGTCTCTTCGTTGCTATCGCATCGGCAATTATGCCCACAGCTTTGAAAAAGAAGCCTTTGCTCAAACCATCCAAGTGCTTCGCAGTGTTTTGCCTCCTACGGAGGAAGCGTTACTGGTGGGAAACTACCGCATTCAAGGCGTTGTGGTTGGGGCTTTGTTGCTTTGTCAAAAGGGCGTCATGGCACTGGTATGGAGCAATGAAACAGGCGCGATTGTTGGAGCAGAAAGGGGCGAATGGCTGGTAGATGGGCGCAGCTTGAAAGGAGGGCGTCTTGGGCGTGCACCAGTGGCACAGTTGCGCGCTTTACATCGAAAGGTGAAACTTTGGATAGAAGAACAACACGGCAGTGCTGTGCCTGTGCAAAAGGCGCGTGTCGCATGGGTGTTCAGTCAGCAGGTAAAACTCTGTACGGAAGCCCTATCTAAAGAGACACATACTTGGCTTGATGTGGAAACGATGGACACATTGGTCGAGCGCTTGAAGCAATGGAAAGGGACGCCAGTGGCTTTTACGGATGAAGATGTGTGCCGTATAGAGAAACGGCTACAACTCGACAACTTTTTGTTGGACGAATATCTCAACCCGCCTGTTCTTCTCGAAAACTATACCTCTTATCTTGCCACGGCAGGCGACTTCTTCCACGCCTTGAGCGATATGGTTGCTACGGAAATGGATGTAAGAGCACGCTGCCAAGTGCTTTACGATACCTTGCAACGTGCTACCGAAGAGCGATTACGTCATACGACCATTCTTTTTTCTGGTCTCTTCCCGAAGATGGAGCATCTCTTTCACGAATATGATGCGCCTGAAGAACTGGTGCGAGAAGCGCATGAAGCTCGCTCACAGTTGCGACGTTTGGAACGTTTGAGCGATACGGAGTTGATCCATGCCTACCCCTACTATTTACGGGCGGTAGTGAATTATGTGGCGTTGATTTACGGCAATGTGCCTGTGCCCCAAGACCTGATGCTGCGCTTGCCGAAAGACCATCGCTCGCGTACGCGATCTCGCCGTTTGGGAGAGGTTTTACGCGTCAGAGTAGAGCATTGGAATGTCAATTATATTTATGCCAAAGCACAAGATACAGGGGAGGTTTTGAAAATAGACTACGTTGCAATGGACGATTTCTCCTTGGGCGATGGTTCATATATCAAGGATTTGCTCACAGAAGGATGCCAGTTAAACTTGATAAGGCCACGTTTACACGAAGGAGAGGCGGAAGCCATTGTCTATCCCGAACTCATCATCTACGAACCCGACTATCTTGTCAATATCTCAAGTGTGGCACAATGTTTTGAACCTTATGGGGCACTGCCTTATTTGCAGTTGATACAGCGTTTAGTGCCTTTCAATGGATCCATGGCAACGGTCTTGGGTAACTTCTCAGGCCAACTCTTGGATGAAGCTCTGCGCCATGAGGATCGCTCTGCGCAGGAAAGCTTTCAAGACTTCTTCCACACGAATGCGCTCTCACTCTCAACGATGGAGCTTGATAGTGACAAATTGGAGCGGGAAGGGGAAGAGCAGTGGGACAACATACATACAGGCTTGACTGCCCTCAAAGAAAATGGCATTTGCGACCTTGAACAAGTAGTGCTTGAGCCAACTTTTTTCTCTGAACGCTTAGGACTGATGGGGCGCATGGACTTTCTGCAACTCGATAAAAGTGTGGTGGTTGAGCAGAAATCGGGGAAAGGAGCTTATGGTAGTAACCCTATGCGCCCATTGGCACAAGAGCCTCATTTCGTGCAGCTCAATCTCTACCGCGCCCTGTTGCACTATGGCTTTAACCGCCCGAACAAAGATATCCGAACGCTCTTTCTCTACTCCAAGTATGGTCAGCCCGTTGTGGACAAAGGGCATGCACCAGAATTACTCTTTGAAAGCATTAAAATGCGCAATCAAATTGTTTGGTGCGACTATCTTTATGCCAACGAAGGATTTGGTCTTTTGGAACAGCTCAGCCCAGAAGATTTCCGCCGTAAGGCCGTGAGTGATCGTTTTTGGCAGGAATGGTGCGAACCAAAACTCTTACAAGTGTTGCAACCTGTCCGAGAAGCCTCGCCTTTGGCAAGGGCTTATTGTCTCCGCTACCTACAATTCGTTCAAAAAGAGCTTTTGCACGCAAAGCTGGGCAATGCTGTGAAGAGCGATGCAGGCTTTGCCACTACATGGCAAGCTTCCTTAGACGAAAAGGTAAAGGCTGGCAATATCTATTATGGCTTGCAACTTCAATTCTCTGCGGAGAACGCAATTGTTTCACAGGTGCATTTCTCTTTGCCAGAGTCAGAGGAGATGACGGCATCTAATTTCCAGCGAGGCGACATGGTTATTCTCTATCCTTATGAGGAAGTGCCGAATGCCTGTGGCGAGATGGTGTTGCGCGCAATAATCACAGAAATGACGAGTGAGGCGATGACGCTGGAGTTCCTTTATGCGCAGACTTCATCACGCATCTTTACCTACTATGCCGAAAAGGGTTTTGCGTGGGCGGTGGAACACGACTTTTTAGAATCGACCTTTAGCGCACTGTTCCGAGGACTGCATGCTTTGCTGACAACAGATGCCGAACGGCGCAATTTGTTGCTTTGTCAGCGAGCGCCACAGGTGAACGAAACTTTGGAGGTGCAAGGCAGTTATGGAGCTTTCACTGATCTCGTTCGTCGGGCAAAGCAGGCGAGGGATTGCTTCCTTATCTTGGGACCTCCGGGAACGGGGAAGACTTCTCATGGTCTGCTCACTTTGGTGAAAGAAGAACTTTTGGAAGCGGACGCATCCATCTTGCTGATGGCTTATACGAACCGCGCAGTGGACGAAATCTGTGAGAAATTGATAGAAGAGGGCATAGACTTTCTACGCCTCGGTAAATCAAGCACCACGGAAGTGTCCAAGGAGTTTCTTTTTGAGCATCGTGTGCAAATGTGCGCTACGCCTGAGGAAGCTAAAGCTTTGATGGCGAATACTCGCATCTTCTGTGCTACCACGGCTACCCTAAATGGTAACATGGCGTTCTTCGCCACAAAAAGTTTTAGCTTGGGCATCATTGATGAAGCTTCCCAACTCTTAGAGCCGCAGGTGATGGGCATTCTTACGGCCATGAATGGCGATGATGTAGCGGTGCGCCGTTTTGTGTTTATTGGCGACCACAAGCAGTTGCCTGCCGTTGTGGCGCAGGATGTTCAAAGCTCTATCGTTACTGACCCTTTGCTCCAAGAAATTGGCCTGACCGATTGCCGGCGCTCGCTCTTCGAGCGACTTTACGCACGCTGGGGCACTGATGAACGCCATTGCTATATGCTCACCAAGCAAGGGCGTATGCACGAACAGATTGCGGCTTTCCCTAATGTGATGTTCTACGAGGGAAAGCTCGGCGTTGTACCTTTGCCCCATCAAGTGCAAACGCTCTCGCCAAAACGGGAAGCACAGGGTGTTGCCGCAGTTTTTGACCGCCATCGTTTGGCATTCATTGCTCCAAAAACACACCAGCGTTCGCCCAACGATAAGGTGAACCTTGTGGAGGCCGAGCTGATTGTTGCTATGGTTGAGGCTGTTTGGAAGAAGTATCAACAAGAGGGAAAAGTATTCAATGCAAGCAGTAGTGTGGGGGTGATTGTGCCTTATCGTAATCAGATTGCTATGATTCGAAAAGCGTTGAGTCATAGGGAAATTGCGCCAGAGTTGAGCAACATTACGATTGATACTGTGGAGCGTTTTCAAGGCTCGCAACGAGACATTATTATATATGGTTTCACCATCGGTAAAGCCTATCAGTTGAATTTCCTTACGGCCAATACGTTTGAGGAAAATGGTTATTTCATCGACCGAAAGCTGAATGTGGCCATGACTCGCGCTAAAGAACATTTGGTACTCATTGGTGATGCCACCCTTTTGGAGCAAGACCCCATTTTCGCCAAACTTATTCAGTTTGTCCGTGAGCAAGGGGCTTTTTACGAAATCGCCCCTCAAGACTTTCTTGAAGGGCGAATATAGAGATGGGGAAAATAAGGGAAGTGGCGTGGAGGTTAAGGTTATTTCCACTCAATGCGTACTGCCTTAAACCCGAAAGGAGCAAAGAAGCGAAGCATTTGTGTTTCTCCGTTTTTTTGTGCCAATGTGAGGTTTTCAGGAGTGAGCGATGTGGCCATCATTTGGCGTCGGGCTTTTTCGTAAAGGGCTTTCTTCTCTTGTGCCTCCCATTGGCCTGTTTCGTGGAAAACCTTGGTTTGCGCTTCGTCAATGAAGTTTGGACTTAGGAGATGCACTTTAGGCAGACGCAGATGCAAGGTGTCGCCATTCGCAACAATGTCTTCTGGTGAGATTTGTCGCAAATCTGTGCC
>JALFTM010000153.1 GCA_022788345.1 Bacteroidales bacterium | reverse complement strand
TGCCTATTCGCTTTCTTGGCGGCAGAAGTAGTGGGTACGCTTGTGGGTGGGGCTTTGGGCGATAGGTTTGGCCGGCGCTACATCATCTGGTTCTCCATCCTCGGCGCTACGCCTTTCACCTTAATTTTGCCCTTTGTCAATAGTTTCTACTGGGTGGTCGTGCTCTCGGTCGTCATCGGTCTCATCATGGCATCGGCTTTCTCCGCCATTCTGGTGTATGCCACAGATCTCTTACCCCAAAACGCAGGCGTTGTGGCAGGTCTTTTCTATGGGCTTTCGTTTGGTTTAGGAGGCATTGGCAGTGGCTTTTTCGGCTGGTTGGCCGATGCCACAAACGTGCGCTTTGTCTTTGAAGTGAGCGCATTTCTCCCTCTACTCGGCATCGTGGCCATTTGGTTGCCCAAGATGCAGAAAAGATAGCGCTCGGCACCTCCATGTTCTCCCTGCGGTGGGAGTTTCTCCGCCAAGGCTTGGATTTTTTTCTTCAAGCGCAGGAAGAAAAAACAGGAGGCGCAAGAAGAAAAAGCTTGAAAATAAGCATGCCATTCCGCACTTGCAATTCTGCAACATAGTGTGCGCCATTTCGATATTTATACCTATCTTTGCCCTATCACCAACTAACTCCTATCGCAATGGAAAAGATAGACAACATCGATTGGGCAAACTTGCCCTTTGGTTACATTTCGACAGACTATAACGTGCGTTGCTACTATCGCAACGGTGCGTGGGGCGAAATTGAAGTGTGCTCTGAAGAAACCATTCCACTTCACATGGCCGCCACCTGTCTCCACTATGGTCAAGAAGCCTTTGAAGGACAAAAGGCTTTCCGCTGTCCCGATGGAAAAATCCGTATGTTCCGCATCGAGGAAAATGCCGCCCGTATGCAAAGCACGAGTCGTGGCATCTTGATGCCTGAAGTGCCCACGGAACTTTTCGTGGAAATGGCCAAGCGTGTTGTAAAACTCAACGAACGCTTCTTGCCTCCCTACGAAAGTGGTGCATCGCTCTATCTGCGTCCGCTTCTCATCGGCACAGGCCCTCAAGTGGGCGTGCGCCCTGCGGAGGAATACCTCTTCTTGATTTTCGTCACCCCTGTTGGCCCTTATTTCAAAGGCGGATTTGCCACGAACAACTATCTCATCACCCGCGAGTTCGACCGTGCCGCTCCGCTTGGCACAGGTTGTTTCAAAGTCGGAGGCAACTACGCTGCGGGAATGCGCGCCAACCACGTGGCACACGAGAAGGGCTACGCTTGCGAATTCTATCTTGATGCGAAAGAGAAGAAGTACATCGACGAATGTGGCGCAGCCAACTTCTTTGGCATCAAGAACAACACGTATGTGACGCCAGCCTCTTCGTCCATCCTGCCCTCCATCACGAACAAGAGCTTGATGCAGATAGCAGAAGACTTAGGACTCAAAGTGGAGCGCCGTCCTATCCCCGTGGAAGAATTGGCCACCTTTGAAGAAGCCGGAGCTTGTGGCACAGCCGCTGTGATAAGCCCTATCGGGAAAATTGTCGATGACGAAACAAACATCGAATACGTCTTCTCTAAAGACGGCCGGCCGGGACCTATCAGCGAACAGCTCTACACCCGCTTCCGCAATATCCAATACGGCATAGAGCCAGACACCCATGGCTGGATGACCGTGTTTGAATAATTGTTCACAGCGCAAAAAGACAAAGTTTCGTGTCAAGCATTTGGCTTTGTTGCACATAATTTGTATTTTTGCGCTGAAATCAATTTAGACAATCAATCGTAAATTATGGCTTACAACTTATTGAAAGGCAAGCGTGGCATCATCTTCGGTGCGCTCAACGACCTTTCTATCGCTTGGAAAGTGGCCGAACGTGCCGCTGAAGAGGGCGCACAAATTGTGCTCTCCAACACAGAAATGGCACTCCGCATGGGCGAGCTCAACGTTTTGGCAGAGAAGATCAATGCACCCGTAATTGCTGCGGATGCAACTTCCTATGCCGACCTCGAAAAGGTTTTTACAGAGGCACAAGAGTTGCTCGGTGGGAAAATCGACTTCGTACTCCACAGCATCGGTATGAGTCCCAACGTGCGCAAGAACCGTGCTTATGACGACCTTGACTACAACTGGCTCAACAAGACGCTCGACATCTCGGCCATCTCTTTCCACAAGATGCTCCAAGCCGC
>JALFTM010000152.1 GCA_022788345.1 Bacteroidales bacterium | reverse complement strand
ATTCATGGTTTCCTTGTTGCTCCGAACGAAGATTGGCGCGACCGTCTTTCGGAACACCTCGCCACAAACACCGAACTATAAGCGGCTATAAACACCGCCACACGGGAGGCGCAAGAAGAAATTTCTTCCTGCGCCTCCCGTATTTTCTTCTTGCGCCTCCCGTTTTTACGGATAGCGTGTGGCGGAGCGATGGCCGTGGAGTGGTGAGCGACCACAGAGGAAGAAAACGATTTTTATCGCCCTAAAAGCTATAAATAGCTTGAAAGACTTCCTGCAATGAGCGTATTTTCGTAAATTTGTAGCCTATCCTTTCGTTGAACAGAAATTATTAAAACACCTCTGGTTCTGTATAAAACGCCCTTGCTAACGGAGCGTTTTGGCACATGAAACTTGCTCGGACATTGCTATGCCGAGAAAAGGTCTGTTGTTAAACGAACGAATAACATGAATAATGATGCCTTGCGCATTTTTCGCTCCTTTTCAAGGACACTATCTATCATACCTTTCACAAAAAGAATGAAGCATCTCAATTATTTTCTCCTCTTGATGGCTACCACCATTGGTGGCAGTTCGGTTTGTCGTGCGCAGCAGACAGACATTGTGTACGACCCCTATATGCGCGAACCACTCCCCTCTGGTGCGCCCCAATGGATGCAGGCAATTGTTGCCAACCCATCGGGCGTCAATTTTGCGGAGATGGATGCACGCTTTGCCAACTGGATGAGCGAAGACGTGGATGCCCGCGTGAAAACCATAGAGAAAAAGCCTGCGGTCAATTTCTACCGCCGATGGATGAAGGCCTATAAGCCGTTTGTGGGGGCAGATGGAAACATTCATCTCCCCTCCTATAAAGCCTATGCCGACAGCCTCGCCCGTCTCAATGCACAGACCAATGTGGCGTTTGCCAAAGGCTTGAAGACACAACCGAATGGCACAACTCATCAATGGCGCAATATCGGACCTAACACCACGATGGTTTCGAACAATGGGACAACGAAACTGAAGGATTCGCAGGCTTGTGTGTTCCGCATCGATGTGGCACGCAAAAATCCCAACACGGTTTATTGTGGCACACAAACGGGAGTCGTGTTCAAAACCACCGACAAGGGACTACATTGGACGGCCTGCAATGGGTTGCACAACTTTGGCGGTGCTATTTTTGCCCTGCACGTATCGCCCCACGATGAGAACATCGTCTTTGTCGGTGGGGGGCAGAACCTTTGGAAAACTATTGATGGGGGCGCAACGTGGACGCAAGTGGAGGGCATCAATGCTCGTGTCAATAGCATCCGCATCTCGCCCCAAAACCCCAACCTTGTCACCCTTAGTACGGGCATTAACGATGGCAATGGGGGCGGTTTCTACGTGTCGACCGATGGGGGCGCACATTTCACAGAAACTTTCTCAGGCATCTGCCACGACCACGAGTTGCAACCCGGCAACGACCGCCGTATCTATCTTTTGGCAAAAGGGACGGTGGAACAGAAATTCAAGTTGTATGTCTCCGAGAATGGAGGAACAACGTTCAGTGCCTCCACGCTTCCTGTTGGTGACATCACAGCAGGCCGACTGGCGGTGAGCGAGGCTCCTGGCGGTGAGCAATATGTCTATGCCCTCGTCAATGCCCGCCCCGACACGTACGATGCAGGACCTTATGGAGGATTGGGCTTGCCCTACATCTTGAAAAGCACAGATGCCGGGCGCACTTGGATGGACAACACATCGCGCAGCGGACGAGGACAGACATTCTCCGATTTTATTGACAACAAGCAGGGCGGACAAGGCTACTTCGACATGATGATCGGCACTTCGGCCGAGAATGCCGAGCATGTTATCTTCGGGCTTTGTAATGCTTATCGTTCGGAGCAAGGCGGTAAGGGAGGCGTTTGGACCTCTGCCATTGGTGGCTATGAACGCCCCGACAATTTACATCCCGACATGCAGGATATTGCTGTTTGTGGCACAGACACATGGATTTGCACCGATGGCGGTGTGAAATACTCGAACGACTTTTTCAAAACTCCGGGGCAAGACCGCAATTTTGGCATCTATGCCAGCGAATACCACGGCTTTGGTCAAGGTTGGAACGAGGACATCATGGCTGGCGGTCGGTGGCACAATGGCGATGTGGTACACTACGAAAAATATGGCGAGGGAACAACCTTGCACATCGGCGGAGTAGAACAGGCCACAGGCCATATCCTGCTCAGTGAGCCACGCAAGGTCTATTTTTCCGACAATGGGGTGAGCACCATTCCTGACCAAATTTCAGGCACAGTGACCACAACCTACAACGTGCAATTCCAAAGCAAGAAACCCCACGAAACGTTGCAGACGAGTAGAGAATTGGGCTTCGACCCACGCTATGCCCAGCGTCTCATCATGAGTTCGCACACCGATCGCTACAACTTGTTCGTTTCCGAAGACGAAGGACGCTCTTTCCACCAACTCCACGACTTGGAGGGGGAAGACGTGGCATCCTACGAATTTGCCCGTTCCAACCCCGACTATATTTATGTGGCTGGAAAATTCAATATCTTCTTCTCTACGGACAACGGCAAAACTTGGGACTGGATGGAGAACCGTCCCTTTGAACCCGTGGACAACGGCGGTACAAGCATCACCATTGCCGTAGACCCGAAAGACGAGCGCACGCTATGGTTTGCCAATCCCAATATGCCCGGACAGCTGGCTTATACAAAGGATATGGGGCAGACGTGGCACTATCCTTTGAACGCAACGATGCAACAGCAACGCTTCAATTGGATCATCCTTACGGGCAACAAAAACAATGGGGTCTATATCGGCACAGAGCGAGAAGCGCATGTCTATTATAAAGACGACACGATGAGCGATTGGATGGACTATTCGGCTGGTCTGCCCGT
>JALFTM010000151.1 GCA_022788345.1 Bacteroidales bacterium | reverse complement strand
TAAGCGCGTGCCAAGCGGGTAATGGAGTCGAGGAAAATGACTACATCGTGGCCACATTCAACCATGCGTTTGGCTTTTTCGAGAACGAGACCAGCTATTTTTACATGGTGCGAAGCTGGTTCGTCAAACGTTGAGGCGATGACTTCGGCATTGACCGTGCGCGCCATGTCTGTGACTTCTTCAGGACGCTCATCGATGAGAAGCATCATGAGATAAGTCTCAGGATTGTTTTGGGCGATGGCATTGGCGATGTCTTTCATTAGCATCGTTTTACCTGTCTTGGGTTGTGCAACGATGAGTGCACGCTGTCCTTTACCGATGGGTGTGAAAAGATCTACAATACGGCGTGAGAGAGTGTCGCCATTGCCAGAGCAAAGTTTGAATTTTTCTTCAGGGAAGAGCGGAGTAAGGTGTTCAAAAGCCACGCGGTCGCGTATGGCTGATGGGAGGAGACCATTGACTTTTGTTACCTCCATGAGCACATAGAACTGCTCACCTTCACGGGGAAGACGCACTGTGCAATCGACCACATCGCCTACTTTAAGACTATGTTGGCGAATTTGTTGGGCAGATACATAGACGTCATCGGGAGAAGTCAGATAGTTGTACTCGGCCGAGCGGAGGAAACCAAAACCTTCTTGCATCACTTCGAGCACGCCTGAATACTCCAATGTGGGAGCTGCAATCTGTGGCATCACGGGGCGAGGAGCTGGTGTCTCGGTCATCGTTGCACCAACAAAAGCCGACTGCGAAGGTTCTGCCTCTACGCCACCAGAAAGGAGAGGGTCGTCCTTAAAGCGACGGAATTTGGGACGTGCATAGTCGTTATAGTTTTCCTCGTAAGGCGTATAAACGGGTTGAGATTGATAGATGGGGAGATCTTGAACAATGACAAAATCGGTCTCTGTGATAGGTTTCCCACCCACTTGTTGCACATCGGACTTGATGGAGTCCGATACGGGATGGATAATCAAGTCCTTGATTTCATCCAAGTCTGTGATGCTGGAGGAGAGATTTTGTATGGCTTCGGGATTGCTCAATTGTTCACTCAAAAAAGCTGGCAAATCCTCGTAGGCGTTAGTGTTCGTGCTTTCTGCAACGGGGCTTGTGGACACTTCTTTTTCTGGCTCAAAGAGCGTTGGTGTAGCAGGAGGCAACTGTTCAGAAGTTGTCGCAGACTGCTCGATGTTGGCATTTTCTGCCTCGGCTATTGCCAAGCGTGCCGCTTCACGAGCAGCGATGTCTGCCTTTGAGGGACGTCCACGTTTAGGCTTCATGCCATCGGCGAGTGTCACTGTTGTGGGGGATTTGCGTTGTTTAGTGCGTCCGTCACTATTGGCCGAATAGACACGGTTGGCATTGACAGTGTCGCCAATTCGACTGCGACGTTTAGGTCTTGCATCTTCAGCAGCCGCAATATCTTCCGATTGTTTGTCAAGAATAGCATAAATCAGCGACTGCTTATCAGCTTCTTTGCTTTGAGATACGTTAAGCTCATGTGCAATGTCCTGCAAATCAGGAATGCTCATGGCCTCCAATTCGTCCATCAAGTATTTAGCCATTGGGATGGGTATATAATTAAATTTTGTAGCGGAATCTTGTCCTTACGCTTTTTTGCCAGTTAGGGTGTTCAAACTTCACTATTATGGTGATAGCAAAAAGCGACGAGCCACACCTGACAATAAGAGGTGATTAATTGTGCGTATGAAGGATGTGTATAGGGAAATGTTGAAGCAAGGTGATAAATACTGCTACCTTGCATTTGATGGTACAAAGATACGCATTATTATTATTATAGTAAGGATTGGCATAAAAAGTTTTTATAAAAAACATCAATCTTGCCAGCAAAATGCGTTGATGGGCAAAAAGGAGATAGAAAAGAAGAGGTCGTGACAACAGGAATTGTACGATGATGAAAGGTTTCAAACCCAAATGAAAAGCTTGCGCCATTTGGTTTTTCTTGATGCGTAGGAAGAATTTTTGGGAGGCGCATGGAGAAATTTCTTCATGCGCCTCCCGTATTTTGCCTAAAAACTCAAAGAGACAAACGGAGAGTTGGCGCGAGTAGAGCATAATGCTGACGAACACTAGGGTGACTTTGAACATGCGCACAGATGGTGATTGTACTCTGAGTTGATCCGCTGGCAAGAATGAAAAGTAGACGATGTATAAAAAAATAGAGGGGAAGTGGCAGGTGTGTCATGAACTTTCTATATATTTGCCATAGAGATGGAGAGGCTGCTATTGGTTTTGATAGTGGCGTAGCTCCTCAAAGATGTATTTACCTATAAAAGAAAGGAATAAAATGAAAAAGATACTCCGTGCCCTGCTGTGTATGACCATCTGTTGGATGGCTTTGCCTGCTGTTGCCCAGCGTAGCATTTACGCTTTTAAGGTGAAAGACGCTCAAGGCAAAACCTTTAAGATGAAACAACTGAAGGGTAAAACGGTTTTGATTGTGAACACAGCCAGTGAATGTGGATTGACGCCTCAATACGAGGGGTTAGAGGCTTTGTACAAGAAGTATAAGGACAAAGGGTTGGTTGTTGTAGCCTTTCCTTGCAATCAGTTTGGCGGACAAGAGCCGGGTAGCGATAGCACAATTGTCTCTTTTTGCCGACTCTCTTATGATGTGTCGTTTCCTATCATGAGCAAGATAGAGGTGAATGGTGCGCAAACAGCACCGATTTACCAATATCTGAAAGCGACTTCTGAAGTGGAGAAAGGAAAAGATATTCGTTGGAACTTCGAAAAATTTCTTATCTCTCCGACGGGTAAGATATTGAATCGCTTCCATCCTCGGCAAACGCCACAAGAAATAGAGAGCGATGTCGTAAAAGCCTTACCGTAGCACATACTTCTATTCGCTACTTATTATCACTAATCCCAATAAAATCTATGATGAACGAAGACAAAAAATCGTCTGCTGTTGGCGCTTTGATGAAGCGTACAGCGATGTTGCTCTTTGTAGCAGTTGTAACATTATGGCTGTGGAATGCTCCCGCCAGTATGTTTGGCATAGATGGCTTGACGCTTGTGCAACAACGCGTTATAGCCATCTTTGCGTTTTCAACCTTGATGTGGATACTTGAAATTGTGCCAGCTTGGGCCACTTCTGTAGGCATCATAGGTTTGTTGCTCGCTTTTACAATCGATAGTTGCATTCATTTCTTTCAAACCATCGCCACGAGTGCACAGCTTGGTGATGACCTCTTTGCAACTGGCGTTTTAGCTGGAAATACAGCGGCTTCCACTGTGAGTGGAGGCTTGGCCGATGGCGGTGGCTTAGCAGCTTTGGTGGACCAGCCAGTAGGAAAACTTTTGAGCTATAAAGACATTATGGCCACTTTTGCTGACCCTGTTATCATGCTTTTCATCGGCGGGTTTATTTTGGCCATTGCCGCAACAAAAACGGGCTTGGATGCGCAACTCGCTCGGGCGCTCATCAAACCTTTTGGTACAAAGAGCAACAATGTTTTGCTGGGTTTTATTTTGATAACAGGTGTGTTCTCTATGTTTGTCTCCAATACGGCCACAGCGGCCATGATGCTCACTTTCTTAGCACCTGTCTTCCGCCAGCTTCCGCCAGATGGGAAAGGGCGTATTGCATTGACTTTGTCGATTCCCGTTGCGGCGAACTTAGGAGGCATGGCGACCCCCATTGGTACGCCTCCCAATGCTATTGCATTGAAATATCTCAACGATCCTGCTGGGTTGAATCTTGGCGTGAGCTTTGGTGAGTGGATGGCGCTGATGTTCCCTTTGGTCATCGTTTTGCTCGTCTTTGCTTGGCTGATGCTGATTAAACTTTTCCCCTTCAAGCAAAAACACATCCAAATAGAAATTGAAGGCTCGATGGAGCGCTCCGCCAAATCGTGGATAGTGATTGTGACGTTTTTCCTGACAGTGGCCTGCTGGATGCTTGAAAGCTATACAGGTATCAACTCCTATACGGTGGCATTGTTGCCTTTTGTTGTGTTTGCACTCACGGGTGTTATCGACCAAAAGGATTTGGAGCAAATCAACTGGGGAGTGATTTGGATGGTGGCTGGTGGCTTCGCCTTGGGTTATGCGCTCAATCACTCTGGGCTGGCGGCCAATGCTGTGAAGTCTATTCCCTTTGGCGAATGGTCTGCCTTGGTGATAGCTATCATATCTGGCTTGATTTGCTATTTCCTCTCCAACTTTATCAGCAATTCGGCCACAGCAGCATTGTTAATGCCCATTCTCACTGTTGTGTGCACGGGTATGGGCGATAAGTTAGATGCGATTGGAGAAACGAGTACAGTACTCATCGGCATAGCCTTGGCGGCTTCCAGTGCCATGGTTCTACCTATTAGCACTCCGCCGAATGCTTTGGCCTACTCCACCAATCTTGTGGAACAAAAAGACATGGTGAAGATTGGGCTTATTGTGGGTGTTGTTTCTTTGACCATAGGCTATGGCGTGCTCATCCTTATTGGACAAACAGGCTGGCTTTAAGGTCGATGTGTGAAATCTGTTAAGTGACCAAATTATGAATCGACGATTTTTCCTTCAAGGCATACGCCAATGGGGCTATACCTTATTATATATAGTAGTTGTTGCACTGGTGTTTTCCGCTTGTCAGCGTCGCACATTAGAAGATGCTGTGGCACAGGCAAATAGTCACTGCCCTTACGATATGGGACAGTCGGGCAAAATTGTGAACGTGGCTTTAGACAACGACTATGTGACTTTTACCTACGATTGGACGGCGTCTTTCGAAAGCTTTGAACGCCTGCGTGGTGGTGTGAAGCAAGCTGGAGGGCGCATTTCGATGCTACTCTCAGATCCTGATGGTGACACGCGTGAATTGCTCAATCTCATCGCATCGGAAGCCAAGGGAGTGCGCTATGTGTTTCGGCATGCAACAGCAAGTGCGCCCATCGTAGAAGAATTTTCTGCGAAAACATTGAAAACTATTCTCGATGGCAAAGGTGGCGTGGCAAAAGTTGATACAACCCCCAATGGGAAGGAGAATGCTCACGAGGTCACGACATCCGACTTACAGGCGTTGATCCGTCAAGCCAATGCGACCTATCCACAGGCTTTAGGTAATGGCATCCGATTGGATAGCATAGAGTTAGAGGGAAACTTCTTGGTCTATCACAGCTCTTTGGAAGAGACAGAAGTGGCCATTAAAACGATCTCTGACCATGCCGAAGGTGTGAAGAAGAGCATGTTGAAGGCTTTGGCGCAGTCGGGCAATTTCTTCTCTCTATGCTCACAGCATAAAAAAGGACTCATATTTCGCTATCATGGTTTGAAATCAGGTAAAACATTCGGTATCATCCTTTCACCGGAAGAGATGGCGCAAAAGAAATAAAGCTACAACACCAATCTCTCTGTTTACAGAAAAGGATGGAAGATTTCTTTATTGAAACCTTCCATCCTTCTTTATATAATGAGGTGAAAAAGAAGTTAGAACTATTTCTTTTTTACATTCCAAACCTTTCCTGAGCGTCCTTTGGCAATGAAAGCGGTATCGTTCAAAACTTCAATGTTGAGGGTGTCGTTATTATAAACGACAGCACCATTGGCCAATTTATACTCCTTTGCAAATGTTTCAAGCTGAGTGAGGTTGACAGCTGTCTTTAAGAACAGTTCGCCATCTTTCTTCTCATAAGTGATGGCGTAGCGTTGCTCGGAGTCGATGTCGCCTGCAATGCTGGAAGGGTCGCCATTAGGCAACTCGCGCAACAGTTCCAAAGTGTCGCCTTTTTCTGTGATAAGAGAAAAAGTCGACTGCCCGAAGTCGCCACTCGTACCCACAATGGTGCTATCGGGAATAGATGCAACGGTTGTGTCTTTTTGTTCTTGACTTTCAGCTTGCTGTTCTTTTTTATACTGGCATGAAACAGCACCTAAAATCACTGTGACCACCATGAAAAGCCATACTTTCTGCATATTTCTAATCTTTGAATGTATTTAGTATGATGACAAAGTTACACATTCTCTCTGAAAATTAGGGGATAAAAGTATGGCAGTATGAAAAAAACTCCGTAAATTTGTGCCAGAGTATTGCTCCCCTGTGGAGAATGCTCGCAGTGTTTAATCAATTTTATTACTAACTATTTAATGGAGAATTTAAAGAACATCACTCCGCTGTCTGATTTCGACTGGAGCGCATTTGAGAACGGTACAACAGAATCGGCTCAGAACATCAAAAGCTTCGAGGAAGCTTATGAAAGCACGCTCGGTCGCGTTCAGGAAAACGAAGTTGTAGAGGGTACAGTAACAGCTATTAGCAAGCGCGAAGTCGTTGTAGGCATCGGTTATAAGTGCGATGGCGTTATCTCTGCAGCAGAGTTCCGTTACAACCCCGACCTCAAGGTGGGCGATACTGTAGAGGTATTCGTAGAAAGCCAAGAGGACAAGAAAGGACAGCTCGTTCTCTCTCACAAGAAAGCCCGCGCAAGCAAGGCTTGGGAGCGCATCAACGAAGCTCTCGAAAACAAAGAAATTATCAAGGGTTTCATCAAGTGCCGCACAAAGGGTGGTATGATTGTAGATGTATTTGGCATCGAAGCTTTCCTCCCCGGCTCTCAAATCGATGTGAAGCCCATTCGCGACTACGACGTATTCGTTGGCAAGACCATGGAATTCCAGGTTGTAAAGATCAACCAAGAATACAAGAATATCGTTGTATCTCATAAGGCCCTCATTGAGGCTGAACTTGAAGCTCAAAAGCAAGAGATTATCTCTAAGCTCCAGAAAGGTCAAGTTCTCGAAGGTACAGTTAAGAACATCACTTCTTATGGTGTCTTCATCGACCTCGGTGGCGTGGATGGTCTCGTACACATCACAGACCTCTCTTGGAGCCGCGTAAGCGATCCACGTGAAGTGGTAGAACTCGACCAAAAGCTCAATGTCGTAATCCTCGACTTCGATGAAGAGAAGAAGCGCATTGCCCTCGGTCTTAAGCAACTCACTCCTCATCCATGGGATGCTCTTGATGAGAATCTCAAGGTTGGTGATAAGGTAACAGGTAAAGTTGTTGTGATGGCCGATTATGGCGCATTCGTAGAAATTGCTCCGGGCGTTGAAGGTCTTGTTCACGTGAGCGAAATGAGCTGGAGCCAACACCTCCGCTCTGCTCAGGACTTCCTCAAGGTTGGTGCAGAGATTGAGACAGTTATCCTTACACTCGATCGCACAGAGCGCAAGATGTCTCTTGGTATCAAGCAGCTCAAGGAAGATCCTTGGAAGAACATTGAAACTAAGTACCCCGTTGGTAGCAAGCACACAGCTAAGGTACGCAACTTTACTAACTTCGGCATCTTCGTAGAACTCGAAGAAGGTGTAGATGGTCTCGTACACATCTCTGACCTCTCTTGGACCAAGAAGGTGAAGCACCCATCAGAGTTCACTCAAGTTGGTGCTCCTCTTGAAGTAATGGTTCTTGAAATCGATACTGACAACCGTCGTTTGAGCCTCGGTCACAAGCAACTCGAAAGCAATCCTTGGGATGAGTTCGAAGGTTTGTTCGCTGAAGGCACAGTACACGAAGGCACAATCATTGAAGTACTCGATAAGGGTGCAGTAGTTCAGCTCGAACAAGGTGTTGAAGGCTTCGCTACTCCTAAGCATCTTGTGAAGGAAGATGGTAGCAAGGCTCAGTTGAACGAGAAACTCACTTTCAAGGTGATTGAGTTCAACAAGGACAGCAAGCGTGTCATCCTCTCTCACAGCCGTACGTTCGAAGATCCAGCTCGTGAAACTGCACGTGCAGAGAAGCGCGATCGTCGTCCAGCTCCTCGTAAGGAGGCCGCTGCGGCAACCATCCAAAACCAAGCAGCTGCTCAAACGCTCGGTGATCTC
>JALFTM010000150.1 GCA_022788345.1 Bacteroidales bacterium | reverse complement strand
GCAACAGCAACGCTTCAATTGGATCATCCTTACGGGCAACAAAAACAATGGGGTCTATATCGGCACAGAGCGAGAAGCGCATGTCTATTATAAAGACGACACGATGAGCGATTGGATGGACTATTCGGCTGGTCTGCCCGTGGCGGCTCGCATCGCCCGTTTGACGCCTTTCTACAAAGAGGGGAAGCTCCGTGCTGCCACGGGGCAAGGCATTTGGGAAATCCCGCTCTATGAAGCGGACTTCGTGCCTGTGGCACAGCCCATGGCACTCAATCTTGGCAATGGCGACTTGACCAAGACACCCAATAAGGAAGTGGTCTTCGACAGCTATTCAATAGTTAATCAGAAGAACGCTCAATGGGAGTGGAGCTTCTCGCCCCAACCGCAGAAGGTTGTTGGTGCGAATGAGCGCAGTGTTCGGGTCGTGTTCGGCAAACCGGGCGAGTATGATGTGACGCTCAAAGTGACCACGCCAGAGGGTAGCCACAGTCGCACCATCCGCAAGATGATCACCATTCAAGCCCCATCGGGCATCCACAGCGCGGCGACCTATCCCGAAGCTACAGTGCGCACTGTCGGAGAGCGCGACAACCTTTCGCTACTCGTGGAGACCAGCAAACTGACAGAGGCTAAGACGCTCACCTTGCACGACTTGAAAGGTAAACTCCTGCACCGCTTCGAGTTGCCTGCCCATCAAGAGACTGCCACGTTGCCTTTGTCGATGCTCTCGGCTGGTGTCTACATCTACGAACTGCGCACCAAAGGGCACAGGTTCTACGGAAAATTTACCAAACCCTAACCCTTTTCCTGCTATCAACCACCACAACACACACGATTTATGAACAGAAAACACATATTGTCTGCTCTGCTTTTGGGCACGACACTGACGGCCTCGGCACAGCAAGCCGACACGCTCCACTATCAGCCTTACAGCATCACGAACCTGCCGTTGGGCGCACCCAGATGGATGGCCCAGCTCGATAGTGTCGCTACGGTGAACTACTACGCCATGGAGGATTCTTTTGAAGTCTACCTTCGTGCGTTTCCCGAAGCCCGCCGCAAGACACCGCGCACCAAAGCCATCGTCAATCATTTTCGCCGTTGGCAAAAACACTATTACCCTTATGTGCAAAACGATGGGCGCATTGTCATGCCACCGCACAGCGACTTTCGCCACTATGTGGCAGAGCTCAACCAAGCGGCGGCAGCGCCACGGGCTACATCAACCGCCGTTGGCACCAATGGCTGGCAGTTGCTCTCGCCCTTAAACACTTTCGACTATAAGACAAAGAAGGCTTCGCCTGCACAAGCCAATGTGCAGCGTCTCGGCACATCCAAGAGCGACCCTTCGGTGCTCTATTGTGGCACAGAGACAGGCATGGTGTTCAAATCCACCGATAAAGGTGCGAATTGGACGGCTTGTGGTGGCAATCATTATTTCGGTGGCGAAATCAGCACCATCGATGTGTCTCCAACCAATGCGCAGAAAGTGTTGGTCGGCGCAGGCACTTTCGTGTGGCTCTCCACAGATGGTGGCAACACTTGGACAGACATTACGCCCTCGCAAGTGCGCTCGCGGAGCGTGCGGGTGCGCGATGCTGCATTCCATCCCTCGGACGACCGGCAAATGCTTCTTGGCAACGACAGGGGCGTGTTCCAAACCAGCGACAATGGCACGACTTGGGCGCAGATCAACACGGGCATGTGTTTCGATTTGAAGTACAAGCATGGCGATGCCAACACCATTTATGTTTTGGTGCGTAAGGATAGCGACATGAAGTTGGAGATTAGTCGTGACGGCGGAGCCACTTTCACCCCCGCCACGCTGGCCGAAAACATGCCGTTAGCCTGTGGGCGCATCGGTCTCTCTACGGCTCCAAACGGCCGCGACTACATCTATGTTTGGGCATGTCGAGTGAACGATTACACTTCATTCACTCCGCCGTTCTATTCAGGAGCCCCCGTGCTGTTCAAAAGCACCGACGGCGGACAAACATGGCAGGCCAACACCGAAGTGACCACACAGATGGAAAGCATCGACCGCAATGGTGGCCAAGGCTATTATGATATGGTCATCAATGTTTCGCCCAAAAATCCTGAGAGGCTTCTCTTTGGCATCATTCAACTCTATGCCTCTAACGATGGCGGGCGCACCATCGTCAATAAAGGCGGTTATTACGGACCTTTCGACCTCCACTGCGATATGCAAGACCTCCATGTAGTGGGTGATGAAACGTGGCTTTCCACAGATGGTGGCGTCATCTATTCGAACGACTTCTTTGACAAGCACGCCGAGGCGCGCCTCAAAGGCATCTATGCCTCCGAGTTTTGGGGTTTCGACCAAGGCTGGAACGAAGATGTGATGGTGGGCGGTCGCAACCACAACGGCAACATGGCGCAGGTAGACCTCTACAATGATGTCGCCATCAGCATGAAAGGAAGCGAAATCTCTACGGGCTATGTCTTCTTGAGCAATCCCCGTAAAATAGCCTTCTCCGATGCCGAAGATGTCATCCTCCCCGACGATTGGCAACAGCCTTTTGAAGTGTTCGGCAACTTCTATCCCGTTCCTTACGAATCGACCCACCATGGTTTGGGCTTCGAGTTCGACCCACGCTATGCCAAGAGTTTCCTCGTCATCCAAGGCAACTGGGAGGGCGAGCACAAGG
>JALFTM010000149.1 GCA_022788345.1 Bacteroidales bacterium | reverse complement strand
GTGTGCTCGATGGCGCTGTGGCAACTTACTGTGCCGTAGGTGGTGTTCAGCCTCAGTCTGAAACCGTTTGGCGTCAAGCTGATAAGTACAACGTTCCTCGTATTGCTTATGTCAATAAGATGGACCGCTCTGGTGCAGACTACTACGAGGTAGTTCGTCAGATGAAGGCTGTTCTCGGTGCAACTCCTTGCGTTGTAGCAATTCCTATCGGTGCTGAAGAAACTTTCAAGGGCATCATTGACCTCATCAAGATGAAGGCTATCCTTTGGCACGATGAGACTATGGGTGCGGACTACGATGTAGAAGAAATCCCAGAGAACCTCAAGGCTGAAGCTGAAGAATGGCGCATGAAGATGTTGGAAACAGCATCAGAGTGTGACGAAGCACTCATGGAAAAGTTCTTCGAAGATCCAAACTCTATCACAGAAGAGGAACTCATCGCTGCTATCCGTAAGGGTACGCTCGCTATGGACATCACGCCAATGACTTGCGGTAGCTCGTTTAAGAACAAGGGCGTTCAAACATTGCTCGACTATGTTTGTATGTTCCTTCCTTCTCCACTCGACACTCCTGCCGTTGTTGGTACAAACCCAGATACTGGTGCTGAAGAATCTCGTAAGCCATCAGAGGACGAGCACACTTCTGCCCTCGCGTTTAAGATTGCCACAGACCCATACGTTGGTCGCTTGACATTCTTCCGCGTATATTCTGGTAAGATCGAAGCTGGTTCTTACACTTACAACGTGCGCTCAGGCAAGAAGGAGCGTGTGAGCCGTCTTTTCCAAATGCACTCTAACCACCAAAATGCAGTTGATGTCATCAGCGCAGGTGACATCGGTGCAGGCGTAGGTTTCAAGGATATCCGCACTGGCGATACGCTCGCAGAAGAAGATTTCCCAATCGTTCTCGAGTCTATGGACTTCCCAGAGCCAGTAATCGGTATCGCAGTTGAGCCTAAGACTCAGAAGGACCTCGACAAGCTCTCAACAGGTCTTGCTAAGTTGGCTGAAGAAGACCCAACATTCACCGTGAAGACTGACGAGCAAAGCGGTCAGACTATCATCTCTGGTATGGGTGAGCTTCACCTCGATATCATCATCGACCGTCTCCGCCGTGAGTTCAAGGTTGAGTGTAACCAAGGTAAGCCACAGGTGAACTATAAGGAAGCCATCACCAAGACTGTGAACCTCCGTGAGGTTTATAAGAAGCAGACTGGTGGTCGTGGTAAGTTCGCTGATATCATTGTTAATATCGGTCCTGCTGATGAAGACTTCAAGGAAGGCGGTTTGCAGTTCGAGAACAAGGTAACTGGTGGTAACATTCCTAAGGAGTTCATTCCTTCAGTTCAGAAGGGCTTTGAAAATGCAATGAAGACGGGTATCCTCGGTGGCTTCCCTATCGACAGCATCAAGGTTGAACTTCTCGACGGTTCTTTCCACCCAGTAGACTCTGACCAGCTCTCGTTCGAAGTTGCTGCCATGAGTGCTTACCGCAATGGTTGCGCACAAGCCAGCCCCGTATTGCTCGAGCCTATCATGCGCCTCGAAGTTGAAACTCCAGAGGAGAACATGGGTGACGTTATCGGTGACTTGAACAAGCGTCGCGGTCAAGTTGAGGGTATGGATACTACTCGCTCAGGCGGTCGCCTCGTGAAGGCTCTCGTGCCACTCGCAGAGATGTTCGGTTATGTAACAGCTCTCCGTACAATCACTTCAGGTCGTGCTACCAGCTCTATGACCTACGATCACCATGCTCCTATTTCTAACAGCATTGCTCGCACAGTGCTCGAAGAAATCAAGGGTCGCGTAGATCTTCTGAAGTAAAAAACTTTCTCCAAGACAGCGGGCACGCGGCTCGCACGCTGTGTCCGCTGTCTTATTCCTTTATTTATAACTTCTCTGCTGGGTGTCGCCCTAACAAACGACTCTTAGAGCGGACGTCCCTGCGGAGCTAAAACAAAAATGCAATGAGTCAAAAGATTCGTATCAAGCTGAAGAGCTATGACCACACGTTGGTAGAAAAGTCTGCCGACAAGATTGTGAAGAGTGTAAAGGCCACTGGCGCCATCGTTAGCGGTCCAATTCCTCTCCCCACTCACAAGCGCATCATCACTGTGAACCGCTCTACTTTCGTAAACAAGAAGAGCCGTGAGCAGTTTCAGGTTGCCACTTACAAGCGTCTCATCGACATCTACAGCAGCACTGCTAAGACTGTAGACGCATTGATGAAGCTTGAGCTTCCTTGCGGTGTGGAAGTAGAAATCAAGGTGTAGTACCTTCTTGCAAATCCACAA
>JALFTM010000148.1 GCA_022788345.1 Bacteroidales bacterium | reverse complement strand
AGCCGTAGTGCGCGTTGTGCCTTTGAGGTGTAGCGGTGTCCATTGTGTGCCATTGGTGCTGACTTCTACAATGCCTGCTTGAAGATAGTCGTCGTTCTTTGTGCCGATGTAGAGACTGACGTCCTTGATGTCTTGCGGTGTAGCAAGTGTCACGACGTAAGTGTCATTTGCCGCTTGGTTGCGTTTGCCTGCAAAGAAAGTCGTTGGATCATTGTCGATGATGGCTTTTGTGCCCAAGGACCCTGTGCCCTCACCGAGGGTGGTGGTAGGGGGCGTGACGCTCTGTGGCACCACCTTGATGGGGTAGCGCACAATGAAGTTCATTTGACTCAGACGCAATTTCAAAGGTTGTTCTGTCTCGTTTTTGATGGCGAGATACTGGAGCGGTGTGCCTTCGGGCAAGGGGAGGGTGGTGAGAGGAGTCCAAGTCTTGCCATCGCCACTATATATAATGGCGTATTTTTGTAAGAGGGTGTCTGCGATGGTTATGTTGGCAGGTACGATGGCTTGTTTCAAGGCCAAACCCACATAGCCCTTGGCCGGGATGGTGGTGTTGGTGCCGTTAAGATACGCTGTGTTGTTGAGGAAAAGGGCCTTGACCGTGGTGTTCGCTTCGTTGGCAAAGAGAGTGGCCTCTTTAGGCGCAGTGCCAAAAAAGTTTTTGGGCAAGAAATCGTTGCGGAGATAGGTCATGAAAGGCGAAAAAGAGGTGGCTGACACGGTGGCAGGGCGCGAACTGACACTGATGCCGTGGCCCAAGCCCTCAAGCGCATAGGCTTTGAAGCGTTCGGCCGTGTTGAGCGAGTCGATGGCAGGGAGTTCAGCCACATACTTGGCCCATAGGTCGTCGTTTTCTGTGCTACCTTTGGCCACAATCATGGCCTTGCCGATGCGCACCATTTCACCGAGTTTGGCCAGCCAAGGGGCGAGGTCGGCATGGAGGAGGCGATCGCTTTCGATGTCGGAGCGTTGCAAAGCATCCATCTCTGCAAGGGCAGGTTCAAGACGTGTGAGGAGGCTGTTCAAAGCATCGGTTCTTCCGATTTTGAACTGCGACACCGCGGTAGCCATCTCGGCTGGTTCGTTCCAGCGGATATAGGGGATGACCGTCTTGTAGGCCTCGCGCTTGGCGTCAGTGTTCAAGATGGCTTTGAAGCTTGCTTCCCACGATTGTGTGTTGTTGAAGCCATCGTTGTTCCACGCATAGTCGGCCACAGAGAATAGGGCCGTCTTTGACACTTCGCCCTGTTGCATGGGGTTGGAAACGATGCCAAGCCCGTTTTCAAGCGATGTGGGCAGGGTGGCACTGCTGTTGACCTGTCGCATCTCCTTGAAATTGAAATACATGTCCGAGGGATAGATTTGCTCGTCGGCATTGTCGTTGCAAGGATAGTTCCACCACCAGCCCACGTTGCGCCCTAACTCTTCCTTAACTACCGCCAAGTCGGCACTGTTCGGCACGCTCCAAACATTGGCGCCCGTGATGTAGATGGTGATTTTATTAGGTGTTTGTTTCAGGGCATCGAAGAAAATTTTTCGCTTGTCGGCCGACACCCAGTTGAGCGTATAGACCTGTGGAACGAAATGTAGGGGCTTCACTTGGCTCTCGGAGGGCGCATGCGCTGTGTTCCAGCGTTTGTCGATGCTGTCCTGTATGGCTGTCAGGCGGTTGGCGTTCCTTTGGCATGCTTCTACGGTGGTGGGCACACCTACATCATCGACAAAGATGGCAAACTGACGCACGCCAAGGTCGTACATGCTACTGAATTTTTGCATGATGCGCCTTGCAGCTGTGTTGTCATCAACGAAAGCGTTGCCCGGATGTATGGCCCAAATGAAATTGACCTTTGTGGCGGCTGACATAGCGGTAATTTCTCGCATCATGCTTTGCGAGAGCAAGCCGTTTTTCTCCTGCGTAGGCGTGATGCTGGTTGGGTAAGGCTGTTCCCATAAGGCGGAATGATAAACATCCGACTTCGCTCCATATAAATAAGTGTTCATCTTCATGCGCATCATGAACTGCATGAGATCTTTCTTGACGTTTACGCTGTAAGGATAGCCATAGTAGCCCTCGACGAGACCACGGCTCTGCTGGTCGGCGTAGTCGTTGATGGTGACGGTGGGGAGGTTGGTTGTGCCGTTTTCGAGCATTTGCTCAAGAGAGGCCAAACCATAGAAAGTAGCATCTGAGCTTTCGCCAAGGATGGTCACTTCTGCCCGAACATTTTGTGCGGTGAGATGAACGATGTGGCGGTCGTATTTGCCAGCCGTGGTCAGGACTGTGCGATCGATGCCCAAGGCGGTGGCATGGCGATCGGCTGTTCCGTTGCTACCGCTGACGGCCAAGAAAATGTTGGAATGGGTGGTGGAGGGAGTTTCGGCAATGGTCGGAGACAATCCGGCAGTGCGCAGAACCGAGAGCGCACGATCGCGCGTGGCTTTGTCAATCAGTGAGTCGCACACAATGGTCACCTCATTGGTGAAAGTTGCTGAACTACTTCCCGCCACTTGTTGCTGTGGAATGGGATAGATGGTGTAGACGTTTTGTGCCATGGCTGTAAGGCTCATGCCAAGCACGACTGCCGATAGTAATCGTGGTAGTATTTTCATTTTTTAGGCGAGATAATAAGAGTAGATTGCAAATATATAGATTTTTATTTTAATTATAAAACAATACGGCAGGGATTTGATTATTTTTTGAAGAATTGAGTGCGGTCGTGATAGGGCGGTAGGCAATATAACAAACCACAAAGGAGGCAGGACGAGGTAAGTTGTTGCAGGCATGATAGAGAGCGAAGAACTTCGGGGAAGTTTCAAATCTTCCGGTATCAAAGTTTTCATTTTTTATGTTGCTCAAACCTCTCGTCTGAGATAAAAGCCGTAACTTTGAACTGCTTTTATTCCTCCTTCCTTTTCGTGGGTCGGGTAGGGGTGAAGCGTTGGTGTGGCTTTTTCCGTCTAAGAGTCTCATTTCTAAATCCTATAATCGTTGCGTTCAATGCCTCAAATAGACACTTATCACGTTCCTGTATTGCTCCATGAAACCGTGGATGGACTGAATATCCATGCCGATGGTGTGTACGTTGATGTGACCCTTGGTGGTGGTGGGCATAGCACGGAAATTCTCAAGCGTTTGGGAGCGAACGGACACCTCTATTCGTTCGATCAAGATGCCGATGCCGAGAAAAATTGTCCCCAAGATGCACGTTGCACCTTTGTGCGTAGCAATTTTCGCTATTTGCGCAATTGGATGCGCTATCATGGCGTGGAGCAGCTGGACGGCCTTTTGGCCGACCTTGGTGTGTCGTCCCATCATTTTGACGATGAAAGTCGGGGATTTTCTTTTCGCTTTGAAGCCCCTTTGGATATGCGGATGAATGGTCGTGGCGGGCAAACGGCAGCCGATGTGGTTAATGGTTACGATGAAGAACGTTTGGCCAATATCTTTCGTCTGTATGGAGAATTGAAGAATGGGCGTCGCTTGGCACAAATCATTGCTCGCCAACGGCAGGAACAACCTTTCATGACGGTGAATGACCTCCTCACGGCCGTACGCCCATTGATGGGGCGTGACCGAGAAAAGAAAGATTTGGCCAAAGTGTTCCAAGCTTTGCGCATCGAAGTGAACCGAGAGATGGACGCTTTGCACGAAATGTTGAGCAGTGCCACTGAATTGTTGCGCCCCGGCGGTCGCCTTGTGGTGCTCACCTATCATTCGTTGGAAGACCGCATGGTTAAGAATTTCTTCCGTTCGGGCAATGCGCAGGGCCTCGTTGAAGAAGATTTTTATGGCAATCGCCTTTCGCCACTCCGCCCAGTAAACAATAAAGTCATCGTTCCGTCGGCCGAAGAGCAAGCTGCCAATCCACGTAGCCGAAGTGCCAAGCTCCGCATCGCAGAGAAGCAACATTAAAAGATGGCTTGCTTCATCTTATCTTTTCCCCTCAAAACCTCACGCATAGAAATATAAGTCCCTTATGTCCAACCAGCATCCCGAATCGCTTGATGAGCTTTTGCGCCGCGCCACCTCGAATGATGAAGCCGGCAAAGATGCTTCAGCTTCTGCCTCCGAGGTAGACGCCGACTATGTCTTGCCCGAAAATCCTTATGAGCGTCAGATGCTGGATGCCGAACCTGCGACAGAGAGCGCGCCAGCCGTGGCTACGGCCAAGTCGAAGAGCAAGAGAAAAGGCAAGAAGAAGGTAGCGATAAAAGACGTGCCTTATAGCGATGAAGATGATGAGAAGTACGAGTTGCGTAACACGCTGCGGGAAATTTTTGAGGGAACTTTCTTGGGTGGACAATGGTTGCGTCGCAATGTGTGGTTCATCCTCTTCGTCACATTCCTCGCCCTCATCTATGTTGGCAACGGCTATAAAGTGAGCCACGAGCGTATAGAGCAACAACGCTTGCAAGACACTCTCGAAGATCGTCGTTTGCGTGAGCTAACGCTTTCCAGCGAACTCACACGCAAAACCCGTATCAGCTCGGTGGAAGAAGTGCTCACGGACACTGCCCTGACATTGCCCAACGACAACGTTTATACCCTCCCTGTAATAGAAGACGCTGAATGAAGCTTTTCAATAATCGCCCCACTTGGGTACCATATCTCCTCTATGGCTTCGTTGCCTTGGTGTCTCTGCTTGCAATTGTTCAAGCAGGGAAGACGATGTATGCCGACAATTTATTTTGGGAGAAGGTGCAACGTCGGCTCATCCGAGAAGGTCGTCCCGTGCGTGCAAAGCGTGGCAACATTCTTTCCGATGAAGGCTTTCTCTTGGCCGCCAGTGTGCCACAATACAAGATATTCTTCGATTTCGTTGTGACAGATAAAAACCCGAAGCGAGAGGCCAAAGATCAGCATCGGCGCGACTCTCTGTTCAACGCTAAGGTCGATTCGTTTGCCTTGGGAGTGGCTCAGATACTCCCCGAAGTGAAAGCCACAGAATTGGCCGCCTATTTGCGCAAAGGGCATGCCCAAAAGAGTCGCCACTGGCCGATTTATAAATATCGCATCAACTATGAGCAATATCAAGCCATCAGCAAACTGCCTTTCTTAAAGCTCGCTCCGGGTCGTATGGGGTTTCACTCAGAAACATTCTATACGCGCACCAATCCTTATGGTCGCTTGGCCAAGCGCACCATCGGCGCACTTTATGAAGGAAAAGATGAAGCAAAGGTGGGATTGGAGCTTGGCCTCGATTCCATC
>JALFTM010000147.1 GCA_022788345.1 Bacteroidales bacterium | reverse complement strand
CTCGCTTCACGAACTCGTCGTCCAAGTCCTCAATGAGGTAGAAACGGCCTTGGAGGTCTACCATAGGCACTTCTTTACCTTTCTTGTCGAGCAGGAGCATGGCAGGCACACCATTCTTCTTCGACACTTGGGCGTCATCCGCACCGAAAGTACCTGCAATGTGCACAATACCCGTACCATCCTCCGTACTTACATAGTCGCCGGGAATTACACGGAATGCTCCCTCTCCCGGATTTATCCAAGGGAGAAGCTGTTCATAGTGCATCTCGCAAAGTTCTTCGCCCAACCAGCTACCCACAATGCGATAGGGCAACACCTTTGCACCTTTTTCATAGCTATCCAAAGGCAATTCTGCTCCAGCAACATCGAAATAGGCCGATACGAGAGCCTTTGCCATCACAATGCTGATAGGTTCGCCCGTATAGGTATTATAAGTCTGAACGCAAACGTACTCAATCTTTGGTCCTACACAGAGCGCGCAGTTGGAAGGCAATGTCCAAGGTGTTGTTGTCCAAGCCACAAAGTAGGGCGTACCCCATTGTGCCATTTCGGCCTTAGGGTCAAGAATACGGAACTGAGCTGTTACGGTCGTGTCTTTCACATCGAGGTAACAACCCGGCAGGTTCAGTTCGTGAGAACTCAAGCCCGTACCTGCCGCAGGCGAGTAAGGCTGAATGGTGTAGCCCTTGTAAAGCAAACCTTTCTTATAAAGTTCTTTGAGCAACCACCAAAGCGTTTCGATGAAAGAGTTTTCGTATGTAATATAAGGGTGCTCCATGTCAACCCAGTAGCCCATAAGCGTACTGATGTCTGTCCACTCCTTAGTGTACTTCATCACATTGGTGCGACACGCCTTGTTATATTCTTCAATGGAAATGGTCTTACCAATATCTTCTTTCGTAATGCCAAGGTCTTTCTCTACGCCAAGCTCAACAGGCAAGCCGTGTGTATCCCAGCCTGCCTTACGTTTCACTTGGAAGCCTTGCATCGTTTTGTAACGACAAAAGACATCCTTAATGGTACGTGCCATGACATGATGAATGCCTGGGTGTCCATTAGCCGAAGGAGGCCCTTCAAAGAAAACGAAAGAGGGCGAGCCTTCTCGTTCCGACATGCTACGATGAAAGAGATCGGCATCTTCCCACTCTTTCAACACCTCCTTATTGATACCAAAGAGGTCTAAACTATTATGTTCAGTAAATTTCTTACTCATGGAGCATCTATGTATTTTTAATTTGCCTACAAAGGTATAAATAATCGGCCATTCCACATTTATTCTTTCGGGGAAAATCGTACACGCTTTCAGTATTTTGCACCCAAAAACGGCGGAAGCCATTGCAGACATACTAACATCATCTTAGAAGCCCCAAGACAAGCACCCTCACTCAGTTATTCAACAGCAATCAACTACAAAATATATTTATGAAGTAGATAATAAGGCCTTATCATTCCACACTTCAGCAAGAGCAATCTAACGTAATCGGCTTTTGTTATGGCCGATTCCTTTATATTGTCAAGCACCATCTCTTTGTAAAAAGAAGAGTTAAGCACTGGTTGAAAGGCTTGGTGAAACTCTGTATAGGCCACTTGCTTAGAGAAAGCGCTTGAAATACCTCTCAATGCGCTCCACATTAAGGAACGTTGCTGACTTTTCAGCCAACCATTGGGGTCTATTTCAGATATTTTCTCCCAACACTTCAAACGCTCATTCAGCATCTTTCTCATATCTTTCTGCCGAGATGCTTGCCCTTCTCTATCGACACGGTAATAATAAATTGCATCTGAGATTACACAAAGTTTGTCAATGCGCTGGAACATATACAGGTTGGCAATAAGATCTTCCGCAAAAACAAATCCAATTGTCTGTTTCAAAGCCTGTATGGCTAAATTTCGAGACAATAATTTAGCCCAAGGAAATAGAGGTAATGCTGCATTTCCTGTTGCTTCATCAAATAGAACCTTTGTTTTATACAACTCTTCTATCTCCTTTTTGTTAAAATCACCGCAAGCAGTTCTCTTTACCTTATGCTCTTGATATGTATCGCCTATTTTATTGAACTCATAGTACTGCCCCACCACAAAATCGGCCTGCGATGCAACCTGTGCTTTTACAAGTTTATCGAGATAATCCACCGACAAATAATCGTCTGGATCAACAAAAGTCACCCAATCATGCTTAGCTGCTTCAAGCCCTTTCAGTCGAGCTTTCACCACCCCCGCATTCTCTTGAGAAATCAACTGAAAACGATTGTCTGATGCCACATAAGCACTGCAAATATCCTTTGAGCCGTCTACACTTCCGTCATCAACCAAGATACATACAAAGTTGGCATGGCTTTGTTGCCGAATGGTATCAAGACATTCTGTCACATAAGGTGCTACGTTATACACTGGGACAATGATGTCTACACAGATATCTGAATATTCCATTTCAATAAATATAAAAGTAAAGTTGCTAACGCCCTTTTATCAAATGTTCTACGGTAACAAAGTTACTGAAAATTTTATAATGAGGTGTTCCACGATTATTTCACGTCACTTTACAATATAGAAAAACCTGCCATCTTAGATATCAAAAGCATATCATCCCCGTCTGACATTCCACTTTGTACGTTTTTAAGGCTCTGTAACACTCCGATTTGCACATTCCGTCTCCAAACATTATCTTTGCACCAAGCATCTAAAGCGCATACTCCTATTCAAATCAAGGAATATGCGCTTTTTATGCGTAAAAATCGGCTTTTCAAACAGCGTATCATGATGCGACAGATAGCGCATCCTATTTTTTCTGCCAGCGCATCTCAGAAAAACACCAAGCCTTTGCTATAAATCAGATGTAGACAACAAGTATTCAGACACCATAGCAATCCTTAAAGTTTCTTGTGCGACGTTAAAGGTTTAACACCATGCTACCTACCGCCTCTATCCGATGCAACACCTATATTCCACGGAGCAAACCATTCTCCCTACTTGCACCTTTTGCTTTTACATCCACATTCCAGCACAGAGATGGCTCTACAAAAAAAATGGCTTTGTGCTTTGACATTTCAAAATAAATACCTACTTTTGCATCGTCTTAAAACGAAAGGGCGTTTAGCTCAGCTGGTTTAGAGCATCTGCCTTACAAGCAGAGGGTCGGCGGTTCGAATCCGTCAACGCCCACACACTTTCGCAAAAGAAACCTCCACAAAAGAGGGCGTTTAGCTCAGCTGGTATAGAGCATCTGCCTAACAAGCAGAGGGTCGGCGGTTCGAATCCGTCCACGCCCACCACCCAAAAGACTCGACAACGACAGTCGAGTCATTTTTTATCCCTCACCAAAGACCTGTCATAAATAAAATTGGTGCAAATTGGGTTTGGATGGATTAAATTGGTGTTTACTGTTGTGTATTGTTTGTGGTAATTTGTGATAATTTGTGGCTGAATTTTTACCACGAATTGCTCGAATTACACG
>JALFTM010000146.1 GCA_022788345.1 Bacteroidales bacterium | reverse complement strand
ACACGCGCCAAAGCCTTGCCTTCAGCAGCCACATCGGTGATGGTGATATTTTCTAAAATGGGAAGTGGTTTTCTCTTTCTACTCACAAGTTAAATGACTAAACTGTTACAAAAGCAAAGATAATCATTTCCTTGCGCATTATCCCCATGCGACAACAACGAAACAATGGATTTAAGGCTCGTTTTTTAACTTGACCCTCAAAAAATGTCTTTACGCTCCATTTTCTACAAACTTTAACTTTCCGCTTTTCCCCAACCATTCTTTTAAGTATGGGATGCGTAACGTGTTTTTCTTTCCCACGCTTCTTCTTTTTCCGTCATGCGCCACTTGAAAAATGGCCATGCGCCACTTAAAAGTGACGGATATGCTCGTAGAGAAGGCCTTAAACACTTAAAAAAAACGAGCGAAGCCTCCTATGAGGCTTCGCTCGTGATACAAAGATAATGGATTTTGTCGCCCAATACAAATGAAACGTTAAATAACGTCACAAGAATAGCTTTCGTATATTCCACCTATGAAGCAACAAGCACATTGATGCTTTCACTCTCAAGCTAACAGCTCACGGCTTTACGATGGTCTTTTCACTGTCCGCCCAAGCGGTCGAAATAGATGAGCGCATCTTCCCATGTTTTGAAAGGTGGTTCACCGAAAAGTAAACTCGTACCGAAAAAGGCTTCGTCCTTGGTGGTGTCCAGCAGATAGTCGCCCAAGAGCAAACTACGCCGTGGCACTTGTATCCAACGATTCCATAAAGGTACGCCAAAAGCCGTCAATGACATCAACCGCTCCCCTGCTCCAAGGGCATAGATATCATAATGTTCCGACAACATTTCCACAGCCTTCACAGCCGAAGAGCGAGGCTTATCGTGCGCATCTAAGAGAGTGTCTATTCCGAGATAGAGTACAGGTAGTTGTCGTTGCTCTTGCCGATTATCTATCCACCGCAAAACAGGAATTAAAGCATGCGCAATGGCACTATCGTTTAGGAAATGTCCACCATCAAAGGGAATGGCTTGGCGATAGTGTTGCGCAAAGAGGGGCTGTGTATGCACGAGGTCGTCATGCACTCCAAAGAGACCAAACACGCGTTGCTGTTCCTCCTCTTCCGAAGCGTGCAAGAAGTTGCCACTCGCCACGGTTTGAAACTCTTCGATTATCGGTTTAGTAATGCGAAACTCAGTGGCTCCATCCTTGCGAGGTGCTCTAAATTCATGCCTGCCGAGTAAGGTGCTTTTATTAGCACTGCCCATTTCAAAGGCAGGATTTACCAACACACGGTCGTAGCCCTTGAGCTGCTCCACCAGCATACCGCCCATCGAAGAACCAACAATCACATCGGGATGTTCTTTTTCCGCTATAGCCTGCAACAAAGTCAAAGCCTCGCAAGCAGAAACGGGGAGATCTGGGGCAAGAATGCGTGTTGCAGGGAGCAGTTTACGCAAACGCTCCACCGTACCACTCTGTCCCGAAGAAGCAAAGCCATGGGCATAAAGTAGGGTCTTATTCTCAAGCATCGTCACAACCTTAAATTTGCCCAGCTTCTACCAAACGTACCACACGCTCTACCATAAAGTCGTCGCCCGTAGGGTCGTAACGCTTCGTGAGCGACTGCCCGAAGAGGAAGGCAACACCTTGATAAACATTGGCCTTAAAACTACCGAGGAAAGCCGAAGCTATCTGATAGCCCGATTGTCCGCACTCGCGGTCGATGAGTTTCACCAACAAACGGCCTTGAGAACGTGAAAGTCGTTTCAAAATGGGCATATATTGCTGTTTCAATGCCTCTTCCATTGCTTTCAAATGGGCAGCACGAGCTGCTTGTGAAGGGAGGGTTTCGAGCACTTCGTAGGTTTCTACGATGGTGAGTCGGGCCAACTTGGCAAAAGGTAACACTTTCTTGATGTTAGCCACTAACTGCTGGTATTTCTGCGCCTCTTTGGCATTCTTGAATGTCAATGGAGGAAACTTCTGCAATGGAGGAAATATCACGTTGGCGATACTATCGCCACGATATGCCACTTTCCCCACTTGAAGTGTCATGGTTGTGGCTTCTTGGAGCGTGTCGGCAGGCAAATTTTGCGCCGATACGCTGAGCGACAATAGCCCCCCAAGCAGTAGAACCACCATCTTACCTATCGTGCATATTGAAGAAAAAGGTTTCATCACTATATTTTTTTTACAATCCTGCCCCATAACCATCCATAGTCAAAGCATCTACAAGTGACACATTCACTGTCCCAAATAGTGGCAAATGGCTTCCACAAAGGTTTTTCCATAATGTGTTTTCTTATACTCTCCCACACCAGCCACATTGCCAAAGGCTTCAATCGTTGTAGGTTTGAGGATAGCCAATTGGGTAAGGGTCTTATCTGTCAGAATCACATAAGGCGGATAGCCTTTGGCCGAAGCCAAACGCAAACGCAACTGTCGGAGGGTTTCAAAAAGCCCTTTGTCCATCACAGTATTCACGGCCGCATCCTTCAACAAACCTTCCAATTTCAACTCAGAAGCTCGTTTAGGAGCGTTGCGAGCGGTGTTCATTTGGCGCACAATTACCGCCAGTTGCACTGGTTGTCGTCCATAAACCACTTCTCTGCCTTGAGCGGTAAGGTGCAAATGATTGTCTTCGTTGTAGACTATCTCAAAGAGTCCCATTTGGAGCATCTGCAAAAGATAGTCGTTCCAATCTCGGCCCGGAACATCTCGCCCAGCTCCAAAGGTGCGCAGATGGTCGAAGCCGTGTCGCTTCACCACTGGCGAGTAGCGACCGATGAGAATATCTGTCACGGCTTGCAGATCGGCCTGTTGCTCGCTTCGCACGATGGCACTTAAAGCTTTCTGTGCCAAAATGGTGCCATCGAAACGTTGAGGAGGATGGGCACACACATCACAATTGCCACAATCCTCCGCGCTTTCCTGCCCAAAATAATTAAGCAGGATGCGACGGCGACAGACATCGGCTTGTGCATATTCCATCATGCGGTTCAAGCGTTCGAGATTGATGTCGCGCTGTCCGCTTTGCTTCGCAAAACTTTCGAGCGTGCGTATATCACCATAGTTATAGAACAGAAGAGTGTCGGCCGAAAGTCCGTCGCGACCTGCACGCCCAATCTCTTGATAGAATCCCTCAATGCTCTTCGGAAGATTGTAGTGGATAACCCAGCGCACATTGCTCTTGTCTATGCCCATGCCAAAGGCGATGGTTGCCACGACAACATCTACTTCATCTTGAATAAAACACCTTTGTGCTTCGCTACGCTCTTTTGGCGAAAGTCCTGCATGGTAGGGCACAGACTTAAAGCCTTTGATATTCAAATGGAAAGCTACAGCTTCTGTATCCTTGCGGGCGAGACAGTAGATGATACCACACTCGCCTTTGCGTTCCTTCATGAACTGAACGATGGTGGCCAGCTTCTCTTTCTTGTCCATGCCTTTGCGCACAGAGAGCGAGAGATTGGGGCGATCGAAAGAGGATATAAAGATCTCTGGATCGGTCAAGCGGAGTTGGCGGAGGATGTCCTCACGTGTCACCTTGTCTGCTGTGGCCGTTAAAGCCATAACTGGTACATTTGGCAAGGCTTCACGCAAAATGCCCAGCTGGGTGTATTCGGGGCGAAAGTCGTGCCCCCACTGACTGACACAGTGTGCTTCGTCCACTGCGACCAGCGAAACTTTCACGTCGGTGAGCAACGTGGCCAACTCGCCCAATAGCGTTTCGGGCGACATGTATAGAAGCTTGACTTTTCCCTCTCTACAACGCTGGCGCAAACGGGCATTCTGCTCTGGAGTCTGCACGCTATTGAGTGCATCAGCCGCAATGCCTGCCGCCTTGAGAGCGTCCACTTGGTCTTGCATCAGGGAGATGAGAGGAGAGATCACTATCGTGAGGCCGGGCAAAAGAAGGGCAGGAATTTGATAACAAATGCTTTTCCCTCCACCCGTAGGCATAAGCACCAAACAATCGCGCCCCGCACAGACCTGCTCTATGATGGCTGCCTGTTGGGGGCGGAAAGTAGTGTATCCAAAATACTTTTTGAGGGCTTCTTGCGCTGTCATTCGTGCGATATTCTATTAACGTCCACGCTTGAGAGAGGCTTCCAATTCTTCCACCTCACGACGATAGGCTTTGTCGGTTTGCAAGAAATGTTTTACTTGCTCGCAACCATAAGAGACAGTACTATGGTCGCGTTTCCCAAATTCTTTACCAATGGCGACATAACTCATATTGCGCTTGTGGCAAAGATACATGGCTATTTGTCGGGCGCGCACAATGGGTTGCTTGCGGCTCTTTGAGCGGAGGTCGGCTCGGCGTAGGCCGTATTGTTTGGCCACAGAGGCAATGATGTCGTCAACGGTGACTTCTTCTTCCGCCATACTTATATAGCGTGCCACGATGCGCTCCATCAAATCGTAAGTTATCTCGCCGTCATTCACCACTGCGTGTGCCATGAGTGAATTAAGCGTACCATGGAGTTCCCGCACATTGGAGGAAATATGCTCTGCGATGTAACTCACCACGTCCTCACCCACATTGTCGATATTTTCCAAACGTATTTTCGCCCGAAGAATGTCCTTGCGAAGTTGGATATCAGGGCGTTCTATCTCAATAGTTGTGCCCCAATGCAAACGAGAGAGCACACGCTCCTGCAAGCCTTCTATCTCTGTGGGCAAGCGGTCGCAGGTAAAAATAATCTGTCGACCGAGCTTTTGGAGATGGTTGAAGATATGGAAGAAAGCCAGTTGCGTTTTCTCTGTCGTGAGCTCCTGTACATCATCGAGAATGAGTACATCAATGGTTTGATAGAAAGCTGTGAAGTCGTTCTGTGTCTTGTTGCGCACAGAGTTTGTATATTGCTCTTGAAACTCGCGCGCCGTAACAAAAAGCACACGGCTATTGGGTTGTCGTCCCAGCACTTCATGTCCGATGCCTGCGGCAAGGTGGGTCTTTCCTACCCCACTTGGTCCAAAGAGAAAGAAAGGGTTGAACGCACTGCTTCCAGGAGAGGCTACGATGGCTTTACCCATGGCCAATGCAGTTTTATTGCTACGACCTGCCACGAAGTTTGAGAGACGATAATTGGCTGGCAGTCGGCTATCGAACACTTGCCGAATGGCAACATCAGGCTCGGCTTGCTTAGCGGTTTTTCGGTATTCCTCCGCAGCCTGCATCTTCTCTCTATCAATGAGATAAACCTCTACATGTTCGCCAAAAGTTGGCACAAGAGCTTCGTAAAAAGCCCGACCGTAATGCCGTGAAAACTGATTGAGAAAGTAATCGTTCGGCACTGATACACGGAGATAGGGAGGCTCGTAGGAAACGAGCTCCAACTCCTTGAACCAAACGTTGAACACTTCGCTGGGTTGTTGGGTCTGTAGCAGAGCGAGGCACGATTGCCATTGTTCTTCAGGCGTAGACACGATGGGGATTATGAGTTGTTTTTGAAGCGTGATGTTTAGAGAATGGAGACACTCCGCATAGCGAGTGCAAGGGCTGGGTAAGCAACAAGTTACTTATCCTTTTTCCCAAAGATTGAGAAATGAACGTAGCGCTTTGGACGCAAACGAAGATCTGTCAATAGGGAATCTGCACTGTTTGCTGTGCGATTGAGATTGTCATAGAGGCCACGATCATTGAGCATCAAACCAAGTGTATTGTCTGTGCCGTTAATTTTGGTGTTCAACTGCTTCACTGTACCGTTTAACTCACCTGTCAGCTGACTCATCTGTGTGATTGTGCCTTGCAGGTTCTGCATCGTGGCATCAACATCTGTACTGGCCAGTTTACCAGAAAAAGTGTTCATATTCTGACTGATGGCATTCAGATTTGCAGCAATGCGGGGCAGTTCGGAATTTGATACTTGCGCCAAGTTGGCCGACAATGTGGCCAAATCGCCACTCATCTTAGCGGCGTTGGCCAATGTTTGTTGCAATGCTGGGTCGGATGAGAGACGTGTCAGATTGGTAAGGATACTATCCATCTTTGGCAACATCTGTGCTACAACTGGCACAAGATTGGCTGCGGCATCCATCGCACCTTGATACATTCCTCCTTGAATGGTGTCCCCTTGTTCCACATTATCTGCAACATTCTTGCCAAGGATTAAGTTCATTTTTATATCGCCCATCAAAGAGACCTCCAGTTCGGCGTGTGTGCCACGGGGAAGACGCACATTGTCGTTAAGGTCGATGCCTACAATCACTCCATCATTCTTCGCATAGTCGTAGTCGATAGAGCGCACTGTGCCTACGGGATAACCATTGGCATAGACAGCATTAGAAACAGCCAAGCCTTGGATGTTGGCAAAAGAGACATAATAGGTATTGCTGGACTTGAACACGTTTACTCCCTTGAGGAAGTTAATCAGTAAATATACTGCGACGATGGCAACAATGGCAGCCAAAGCAATTTTCACTTCTTTGGTGAATATCTTCATATTGGGTTCTATGTAAATGCTATTGATTATTTTTTTGAAGCCTCACGGCGAGCCTGTACCAAATCCATCCGCTTGCCATTTTTCAAAGCAATGATGAAAGCATCGGGAAAGTTGGCTTTCACTTGATGATAAAGGCGAAGGGCTTCTGTGTAGTTACTGGTGGAACCGTAGGTGTACTTATATTGTGTGCCCTCTTGATAATAATTGGGAGCGAGTCCTTTGAGGCGTGCATCGCCAGTTTTAAGTGGGCGATCTACCACTAATACTTGCACACGAAATTCGGGCTTATCAGGATTTTTCACAGGCATTGAAACAGTCATTGCTGGGCTTTCAGCGCTGCCACTCTGCTCTGCTTGAGCATCATTCCCTTTCGGTGCAACAATGGTCTTCTCACCTTCTGCGGGGTTTTGAAGCACATAAGAATAATTTTCTTGTCCCTTAAAATTATTGTCAATAATTGGCGCACGAGGTCCTTGCTTGTCGAGACTATTCTTGTAAGTTGCAAAACCATTGTAGATACTTCTTGCCAACTCCTCTATGCCGTTGCGAGAATTCAAATAACGCTCTTCGTCTGGCGTAGAGATAAAGCCAAGTTCTGTCAATACGGAAGGCATAGAAGTTTGACGCAACACCAAGAAACCTGCTTGGTGCACGCCTTTGTCTTTACGCCCATTTTTCACATAGTTGCGCTGGATGGCTGTGGCCAAGTCGACACTTTGCTTCATGTGCTTGTCTTGCACAAATTCAAAGATAACATAGCTCTCGGCCTTGTTAGGATCGAAGCCTTGATAACGTTGTTGGTAGTCGCTTTCAAAAGAGATTACACTATTCTCTCGTTTTGCCACTTCCAAGTTGGCCGTAGCGCGTGCCATACCCAAGGTGTAGGTCTCTGCACCATAGGCCAACCGGCCTGCGGGAAGCGAATTGGTATGAATGGACACAAACAAATCGGCCTTATTGCGATTGGCAATGTCGGCACGTTCCTGCAAAGGCACAAACACGTCTGTTTTGCGAGTATAAATGACCTTCACGTCACTATTATTGACTTCAACCAAACGCCCAAACTCAAGCGCGACATTGAGGTTGATGTCTTTCTCCTTGGAAAAAGATCCGACCGCTCCAGCATCTCGCCCACCATGTCCTGCATCTATCACCAGCACGAACTTATCGTTGCGAACAGCCTGTGCGGATGTTCCTACAATTGTAGCCAAGAGGAAGAGAAAGGAGAGTATTTTGGAGTAACGCATCTTATTCTTTTCTTTTGAAGTTCAAAGATAGCGATTTTTCAGCAATGGGGAAAACGAAACAAGAAGAGAGGACGCTTATTTTAGAATTATTACCCTCTACAGGCTGATGCTTATATGGATGAAAATGGGGACAAGCTCTCCTTGAAACCATCTCCTATTCAAAGATATTCCGAGAGGCGCAAACTGAATTTTCAAGAGGCGCAAGAAGAAAAGTCGGGAGGCGCATGGAGAAAATTCTTCTTGCGCCTCCCGATTTTTTGAGAAAAAGCATGACTATTTCTGTCAAAACAGCTACATCATAGAGCAAAAAGAGTATCACAATTCTTCACTAAAGACATGCCATACTCCAACCTCTATCATACAAATTTCCCCGCTAAATCTTTGACTTAGCGGGGAAATTTGTATGATAGAAGCTTTGTTTAGAAACGGTAGCGGAAATCTTTCACTCCAGCGTTCTTTACCATCAAAGCATTGCGGAGGTAATCTTGCTGACCATAGTAGCTTTGACTAACCACAAAGTTCATACCCATTTGAGCCACTTGCGTTTCCATGGCCTTTTGGTCGAACTTTTGAGAGCCTGCCGCACGCTTGTTCACTTGCACGAAGTAATAGCCAGCAGCACCTGCCACCCACCCAGTGTTCTTTCCTGCATTGGTGCGAGCGATAGCGCCGTTCAAAGCCGACTCAGGAACTCCGAGAGCTGCCACCTGAACGCTACCAGCAAAGGTCGTTGCCGCTACATCTTCAGACACAGCCCCTTTCTGACTCTTGGCCTGAGCAAGGGTCTTCACATTCTTCAAACGCTCAGCAAGCAAAGCAGCCTTCTTGTTGCGCTTCACACGGGCTTCAACAAAAGCTTTCACTTGGGCATTTTCCAAAGGAAGATAGCCCTTTTCGTTCACCTTGGTCACAGCCAAAACAAGGAGGTGATCATTTTGACGGCCACACTCAAAGAGGCGTGACACCTCATCCTCATCGGCATCGTCAAAAGCCCAGCGAATAGCAGCCTTGGCGTTCTCACCACCGATACTGTTGGCGAAGCCTAAGCCATTTGTAGCCTCAAGGGCATCAAGGCTGCGCACCATATAGCCATTCTTACCAGCATTCTTTTCGATGTCTGCTATGGTCTTATTCTCGCCCAAGAACTTATTGAGCTTTGCCAATTCTGCAGCGTAAGTCTTCTGACTGAAGTCAACAGAGCGACGAACGATGGCCACGTTATATTTTGTTGCAAAAGCCTTACGGTTCATCACCTCTACAACGAGCTTTGTACCATTATTGTCGAGGATGGCGCGCTGACCTGCCTCCAAAGCAGTAAGCTTTGAGAAAAGAGGCACCATTGTTGCAGGAAGGGCTGTGCTTTCAAATTGAGCAGCAGTGAGCCAAGTGCTATCGCCAGTCTGTGCATATTTCTTTGCCACATCCTTGAACTTCGCACCGCCATTGATAGCTGTCAAAATGCTATCCGCACGTTGCTGAGACGTTGTCTTAGCATCAGCAGGCGCAATAATGAAGCGGTAAAGCACAGAGTCGGGAGCAGATGTTTTGCTTAACAACTTAAATGTTGTAAGGGTATTTGACTGTGCGCTGTAGAAGGGTGCACGCACCGTGCCAACGGCAACAGAATCGAGCAAGTTTTGCACCTCAGGCGCAGCGGCAAAAGCCGCTTTAGACATGGCCATGTTCACATAGGGAACAACACTGCGACCACGAGTTACAGCTGTTGCAATGCTGTCCGCACCGCCCTGCAACCCACGATAGGCTTCATCCATTTCTTTGTTGAGCGCAGCTCTATCTGCCGCACTGGCAGTCACTGTCACATCAATGTACTTCAAATCACGTGTCTCTACAGGCATTCTGAAACGCTCCTTCTCTGCCTTATAGGCATCCTTGAGTTCAGACTCTGTGGCTTGCACTTCCTTGTCACTGATAGTGCTATAAGGCACTGCAACAATTGACACATCACTCTGTGTGTTCGCATCATCGAACGCTTCTTTTGCTGCTATAGGGTTAGAGATGAAAGAGCCTCCAAGGAGAGCGTAATACTTATTTTGAAGCAACTCATCGCGCAAACGACCTTTGATAAAGAGCCAAAGGTTGTAGGCATTCTGCATCTGCTCAGCATACTCAGGGTTCTTTTGGGCAGCTTCTGCAATAAGTTTGTCTTTTGTCTTTAGGAACTCTTGAAGCGCTTTTACATCAAAAGTTCCCTGTGCGTTGCGGAAGCCAAGCCCTGCAAGGAACTGCAAAGAGGGCGAAGTGCCTTGCTGAAGCGCTTGTGAGATTTCGCCTTCAGTCACAGTGAGACCAAATTCTTCTGCCTCATGTGTCAAAATTTGATTGCTCACATAGTTCTCCCACACTTGATTGCGAAGCTGAATCATTTCCTCCTCAGAGAGTTCGCCCCCCTGACCTTGCATTTGCTTCTGCATCTTCATGGCGTTGGCCATGTCTTCAACAAGTTTGAAATACTCTTCTTGTTTCAACTTTTCTCCATATACTTCGCCGACAACCGTGCGGTTGCTACCTACGAAGTGTTGGATAGATTGAAACGCAGTCTCCGCGATGAAAGCGAAGAGGGCAAGTCCCAAGACGACCATCAAGAGCTTACCACGTTTGCGGATGGTTTGTAATGCTGCCATTCTATAATATGATATTTATTTTCAAAATAAGCGAGAGCAAAGATAAAGAATTTGAGAAAGATAACCAAGCCAGAGACCTATTTTCAAAGGTTGTGCCTGCATTCTCGGCCAATATCAAGCTCGTTTTGGTACAGGCGTAAGGGTTGTAGACGTTTCCTGCAACTGGCGCTGGGCATTGCTATCCACTGGCGCTGCGCCAGGTGTCGACGATTTTTCATGGGGACGTGGCATAAAACCACGACTCTGTCGCACATCGTACTTTGTGAGTTGCTCGTTGGCCGAGAAGGAGTCGCCTTCAATTTCTCTATCGGGCGTACGGATGTACATATACCGCTTGTTGTAGAAACGATGCTCCGACATATTCCAAAAGAGTTCTTCGGTACGGAATGTCGTTGCTGTCTCATAGTTCTTCACGAAGACACGTCCACGAAGTTCCCATAAATTATTGTTATAGCAAATCGCTGTATCTGCTGTCACAAAGAGATTGACTTTGAATTTAGCATCGAAGCGTTCCAATATCACGCCTTGCATAAACTCCTGTCGAGGCGGATTGGTCTTGTCATACACACGCCATTCTTCAGAGATTATTTTGTAGCGAACCACGCCTGAGTCCGAAATCAGTTTGGATACGCCATGGGTCACCAACACTGGCATCGAATCGCGCTTTTCAATCTTCTCGCTTTTCGGTGTAGCCTCTTTGCCGCAAGATGCCAGCAAGGCGATGGCACTAAAAAGCGCCATCGCCAAGATAAAGCGTAGTATATTGTCAGTTCGTCGGCTTACAACCACTGTTCTTTAATTTACTCTCCACTTAGAGAACCATTCTTCATTAAAGGTAATGCCTACGCCCACACGGAAATAGTTTTCTGCAATTTGTCCTGAAAAGCGAGGCTCAACACGTTCGTAGCCGACAGATAAATTCAAGAAAGAGCGGTTGTTGTGACGGTTCATTATGGGCAATCCCACACCAGCCGTTACTTGATAGCTACGAGGCCCTGCCTGTCCATCTACTTTGGTATAGGAGTCGGTGTATGCAGCTCCTAATCGATAGCGTACATGTTGCGAGCGTTTCATACCTTCTGCATTGGGAACATATTCTGCCCCAAAACTAATTTTTGAGCGATCAGAGAATTGATCGGTCGTGGCTTTATAGCTATAAACCCCATCAGCGTATTTAAGCATCGGATAGCGTACTCCACTCCACTTCTGCAAGGTATAATCTACGCCAACACGCCATTTCTTTCCATACTCCCAAGCCAAGCCAACGCCAAAGGAATGGGGCAAGGCAAAAGCGTTTCGGGTGCTCACCGTGTCAGCCCCTGTCAAAGTGTTTGAAAGCTGGGTTTGGCTATAATAGGAAGCTTTAGAATTGATGTCATGCCCAAGCCCATAAGTAACGCCAAGCGTCACTGTATTTTTCTTATCTATGGGTTGGGTGTATTGCAAACCAAAATCCGCTTTATAAGTGCGTACATCTGCGCTGTACACACGGCGTTGAGTGGCAATGCTGGCATCGGAGAAAGAAGCGGATACCGTGTGGGTCTGCGTTCCCCAAAGATAACCCAAGTTAGCACCTACGGAGAGGTTGCGTATGGGCGACCAACCTATACCTGCATAGACATACCGCAAACCTCCTTCGCCTGCATAGGTTTCTGTCTGTGTTACTGCGCTGTGGCTATAATCTACAACAGAAACATTCTTTAAGTTATAACCAATGGTTGTAAAAGGCATCAATCCCAGCGAGACACCAACGTTCTTTGCCGCGCGAAAGCCCATCGTGATGTAGTCGATAGACGTATTCTTAGCCGTGGCCGAATTGCCGTTCCATTTGAACTGCCCCAATTGGAACGAAGCACCGATATCGAACAAGAAAGTTTCACTATCGAGCGCTGCGTACGATGCAGGGTTGTTCACGTTCAATTGGTTATTGTTTCGCATACCCAAGGCTACGCCCGCCATACCACGATTAAACCCTTGTCCGCCATCATTTATAAGCCCGAAGCCATAGCGCGAATAAGGCGAATTACTTCCATTTGTTTGCGCCATCGTGGGCACGATTGCAGTGGCCATAGCCAAGGCCAGCAAGCCTTTCTTTATATTCGTCATAGACACGTTCGTTATCTATCGTAAATTATTGGTTCGTTTATAAATCTGTTCAGGCCGATGCCCACGAGCCGTGGCTCCATGTGAAGGAAAGGTCGCACCTCCGCCGAAAAAGGCAACGCATCTGCTCCTGCAAAGAAAGCTTGCACATCGCCACGTTGCTGTCGATCGGCTTTCAAAAAGCCTTCTATTTCAAAACAAGCTCCATTGACAACACCGCTACGCAACGCTGTATCTGTGTCCTCTCCCATCAGTGGTGCTTCACCTTGTAGGGGTATCAAGGGCAAAAGAGCTGTGTGTTCGTGCATTGCCCGCAGGCGAAGCGAAAGCCCCGGTGATATATTTCCACCCAAATAATGCCCCGACGGTGCAATATAGTCATAGGTCAAACAAGTGCCAGCATCGATCACCAGCAATGGCACATTGGGCATCAAAGCCGTTGCACCCAGCACTGCCGCCAAGCGATCAGCTCCTAAACCTTGTGGGATATGGCTCAATCCAAAGGTTTCGACAGGACTCTCCCATGTCAATTCCACCACCTCACAAGGCAATTGTGCCAATGCCTTTGCCACATCTTCACGATGCCCCGCCACATTGGACACAGCGCACATTTGAGGCAGATAGTGCGATGCCACCTCTGCCAGTTGCTTTCCAAAGTCTGCATCCAAGCGACCAGCAAAAACCATGGTTTCGCCATCAAAAACAGCCGCCTTGGCCGAGGTGTTTCCTATGTCTATCGTCAAGTTCATCGCTACAAAGTTAGCACACCCCACGCTTTACACCAAGAAAAAGGCCTACAATTCTCCCTATTTCAGCATTATTTATTATTTCCCACACATTTCTTCGAGACTTACGGAAAAATCTACGCGGCATAAGAACAAAACAAACCACACTTTCGCTCTCAGAGAACAGCAGAAACGTTTACCTTGTAGAACTGCCATACGCCCAACAAGCATTTAACCGCCAATCAGCTTCAATCGCATATCGGTTTTCAAGCCCCCGAAAAAGGAAGGATCTGTTGCCAAACGAACTCATCGTCGTAGACAATTCAATCCACCCCCAACCTCCATGTTCTTTTCCTCTCCTTGATCAACCAACCAATCCCACACCAATCTTTAATATATCGCAAGAAACTTTAACTCATCCATCAATAACCTTCAATCATTCAACCGCCACTTCGTTCTCCAAGTCAGTGACTTGTTTGTACGGGAAGCGCCTGCCATTTCCTCTTCTTACGCCTCTCAAAACAGCCTTCTACAAGGTATTTTATAAGGGTCGTTATCTCCTAAAAGAACAACGACCCTTATTGCTATTGCAAAGATACATCTCCAACATCCTTTTTGCAAATCGACTTGTTATGAATGCCAAAAGAACGACATTCTCGAACTTATCTCTCGCAAATGACATTTATTTTAAGCATCCAAACTAAAAGATAAAACTTGAAGCGATGCATATTCAAATAAAAACATTAACTTTGCCAAGTCAGACTGACATTTTGCAATCCATGAACCTGTGTTTGACAAACTTCCACAGAAAACAATTGATACACAATCTATAAGCTTACACAATAAAAATGGCAAAAAGCAAATTCAACATTCTCGGTGCCTTGGCACTTAGTGGTTTGATGGCTACGCCTGTCAGTGCCCAATTCGTGGTTCGGGGTAGCAACGGCTCTGCCGAAGCCTTGCAACCTCTCACGATGACACAAAGTCAAGCGCGTGGCCTCTACACCTCATCTGCGATACGTACCGACTACGTAGCCAGCACAAACCAGTATTTTGTGGTGGCATTCAATCGTATTCCTTCCGCGGCTGCACAACAACGCATCGCCACGGTAAGCACATACGTATCGTATCTCCCAGAGAACACTTATATCTATAAGGCTTCCAATGCAGAAAAAGCTTTGGAACAAGTCGTGAAGTATGCCCAAGAAGATGGTCTCACCATCGAAGGTAGTGGCGCACTTCCTCTACAATTTAAGTTAAGCGAAGGACTCTACAAAGCTTTCACCAGCAAGACAGAGCTTTCTGCTGACATCCAAACAAAGGGACTTGAGGTTTCTGTATTTGAAAATGGCGACCTCGTGGCCTTGCAACAAACGCTGAGCGAATGGGGATTTACCTACACACCAGCAACGAGCAACATGCTCGTGGTTACTTCTGGTGTATCCCTCGCTTTGGTGGAACAGCTGGCCGCAATTCCTTATGTTAATCATGTCAGCCCTGTGATGACACCCCAACAGGAGATGGTTCACATCAACTACATTATGCGCACCAACTCTCCTCACCTGATCAATTATGATCGCAAAGGGCCTATCGGTCGGGGCGTTTATTTCATCAACTGGGAGGTTTATGGGGCTGAAGACTTTTTCCCCATCGTCTCTTATGGCCGTAACCTCACTGGCGCATTGGCAGACAACTCCACCAATGACCATGGTTCAAACTGTGGTAACATCGCCATTGGTGCAAACAATATCGAAGAATGGGAAGGTGGTGGCATGGCCCCCGGCGCTACGCTGATTGCAGGTGGCAATAGCTCAAAAACCTACCACCAAGTAGATGGCATTGGTCGTGCCGTTGCAGACGGATATAAGCCCATCGTCTCTAACCACTCTGTGGGATGGAGTTACGGAACAACCGACTATTGGCCACAAGCTGCCACTATCGACCGTGTGACACTTGAAAGCAACGCCTATCTTTGTTGCTATTCCGCAGGCAACAAAGCCGATAGCACACTTGCACCTTTCACAGTCAAGGGCTATGGTTCCTACTCTGGAGGTATCAAGAGTAATAAGAACGGCTTCAACGTTCACTCAGTAGGTCTCCCCACTGTCGATGTTGAATGGGCATCATTCGGTCCTTCAAAGGATGGCCGTATGAACCCACAAATTTGTGCGGAAGGCACAGGTGGCACTTCTTTTGCTTCGCCCGGTGTGGCTGGTTTGGCGACATTATTGATGGAGCAATATAAAGAAACGTACCAAACAATGGCTCGTGCCGACGTGGTCAAAGCAGTCATGATGAACACAGCCATTCCTGTGCGCACCTTCATTGACAAAGCAACGAACCAACGTGTCGACGCTGTCAATCACATTAACTATCGCACAGGATTCGGTCAAATCAACCCCACAGCTGCCGTTGCTGCCATTAAGGAAAAGCGTGTCAAGTTTGGCGAAAAGGTGGCACAAGATCAAGACATCGTTGTGGAATTGGATGTTCCAGAAAATCAAGCTGAATTGCGCTTTATGCTCTATTGGAACGATGTTCCTGCAACAACAGGCGCAACCAAAGCCCTCATCAATGACCTGGATATCGAAGTAGAATCACCCGATGGCCAGACCTATTTGCCTTGGACACTCGACCCCTCTCCCGAAAATGTAACAAAGCCCCCTGTGCGCAAAGCCGACCATTTGAATAATGCAGAGCAAGTGGTTATCCGCGCAGCCTCTAAGAACCAGTTGCTAAAGGGCGGTAAGTATAAAGTACATATCAAGGGATACAGCATTCCAAACGCTGCCCAACAGCCCGAATATGTACTCACTTGGCAGTTCCGCCCACGTGGTATCATCATGACCTCTTTGCCTGAGGGCTATCGTGTGAACCAAGGCGACGACTTGATGATCACTTGGGACATGACTCTCGCAGAGGATGAAGACAAGACAGCGCTTAATGTGGAAGTTGCTTGGAACAATGTGAATTATGGTGCAATGACTCCCCTTGTGAAATACCGCAATAAAGCAAGTAACGCTTGGACCATTGCTCCACGCCGTAAAGGTTATTATGGCAAGAACTTCTTCATTTATACCGTTCCTGCCACAGCACAAACATCAGAGTTGCAGTTCCAGATCAATGCAGGCGACTTGAGCGTAGAGACCAACAAAATTATGGTTGAACCTCGTATCAAAGAGCGTCCCACCATTGTATCTTTCTCTCCAGAGAAGGTAAAACTCTCTTGGACAGCTGCGCCTAAAACAACCACAGGCAAATACTATATCCATGCTCTCTTCGATAAGTATATGACTGTCGTGGATAGCGTTGACATGCCTACAACTGAAAAAGAAGTGGCTGCGCCCGCTGGACGCACATGGAGTCCCGACAACCTCTTTGCCATCTCTGTACGCAACGGTAACACCAATGCCATGAGCCAGCGCAGCTTACCTGCAGGTTTGGATCAGACCAATGAGTTCGTTGTCAATAGCACGAACGTATGGGAAGACACCTACGACCTCTGTGGCACAACTACACAAACGTTGAGCACAAACGGCTTGGAGGGAGACATCCGTTGGTATAAGGTTCTCAATGGTGTGACAACACCAATTGACGATACCAAGGGGGGCAACCTCAGCACACGCACATTTACGCGTGAAGACTACGGCCAATACTATTATACGATTTCTAAGCCCGGCACGAGTGAAGTGATTTACACTTCCAAGGTAGTTGCTTTCAACCGCCCTGCTGTTGAGCTCTCCGACACTGCCGTTTATGGCGATGGCGTATGGAATGGCTATGTTTTCCAAAACAAGAGTGGCAATTACATGAATGAACCTCTCTTGCCTGCTGACGCCTCCATTTATGGTAAATTCACGCTGAACAAATTATCATTCAATTCCAACAATGACCTTTTCCCTTGGGAGAAGGCTATGGAAGGCATGAGCATCTATCCGGGCTACGTAGGATGTGATGTTCCTGGACATGCCATCTACCAAGTGGTAGTGCTCAAGCGTAAGAACTTCGCACCAGGCGAGTACGCTTTCAACATCAAACGTGGTTCTTTGCGTGCGCAACTCATCTTCCGTGATCGCCTTGGTGCTATCATCAAGAGCTATACAGCCCCTGTCAATGCGAACGACAACGCAGAAGTGGTGCGCGTCACACTTGACGAGAACTCCACTTGTGAAATACGCTGGATTGGTGACCATTTAAATCTCGAAGTGACACCTCCTGCCTTTGTTGCGCCTACATTTGCTGGTTATGAAGAAGGTAAATACTATCGTATCACAAGTGCTTATCCTGGCTTCTACACAGCGCAAAACGTGACAAAGGGTATGTATATGGACTACACTACTAACCGCACGCGTTGGACAACAACAGACAAGACTGATGTAGGTCAGCTTTGGAAGTTGACTTCTAATACAGCATGGCCTGCTGTAGCTGTTCAAAATGCAAACACAGCACTCTTCCTGAAGTCAAGCTCTCTCCCCGGACAGACAGTTCCTTCTGTGATAACTTTCAACGATTTGGGCAGCAGTCAATTCGGTATCAATGCCAATGGCTACAATTACATAGCTTTGAGAGTTAATGACACTTATGTATCTGGCTACACCAACCAAAACCAGACAGCGCCACAGATCAACACCGTCTTTGCTTGGTATTTGGAAAAAGCAAACACCATCCAGCTTCGTGTAGGAGACACTGGTTACACTTCGGCCTATTATCCTTTCGCCATCACAGTGCCCAGTCTGCAACACTTCGCTGTGTACACAGTGGGCGGTTTGGATGCTGATGGTCGCACACTCAAAGGCGACTTGATTCCTGCTGGCACAACCATCCCTGCTGGTACGCCAATCGTTATCGGTGCGCTTCCCGGCGCTTACGAGCTCCCCATCGAAGCCGCCAACACAGCCACTGCAGGCACTTCTGTCATTGGTGGTATGAATGCCATGGCCACACGTTTCCCTGATGGTGCTTATGTGCTCGGTTTTGACCCTGCACGTGGCGTAGGCTATGTCCCCGTAGGTTCTCCCTATGCAGTGACTGGAGCAATTGGTTCTAACCGCACTTTCTATATTGCACCTGCCAGTGCAGGCGACTTCGTTCCTTTGAACCTCTCTCCTGTGACAGGTATTGACGGTGTGAACGCCAATGCTAATGGTAACGATAAGAACATGTATGATGCTTCAGGCCGTCGTCTTAAGACAACGCCTCAACGTGGCTTCTACATCAACAACGGTCAGAAGATTTATAAATAAATCGCCCTGAAAATTTCTTTACACAAATTCCCTTTGCCCAAGGTTGGCAAAGGGAATTTGTTTTTATTCCCCATCAGCCAACGGCTTGAGGTATGCGTTTCTTTCCTTTACAATCTTTACCACGTTTTATGCAGAATGATAAGTTAGAAAAGTGTAAATTTGTATTTGCATTGATTTATAACTACAACCCTATCATATGGCAACATCTGTTGATATACGAGAACTAAATGCGCTTATCGAAAGCCGTACAGGCTTTGTGACGGATTTAGAAAATGGCATGGCACAGACCATCGTAGGACAAAAGCATCTGGTGAACGCCTTGCTCATCGGCCTACTTAGCGATGGCCACATCCTTTTAGAGGGCGTACCCGGATTGGCAAAAACTATGGCCATCAAGACCTTAGCCACACTGGTGGATGGGCAGTTCAGCCGTGTGCAATTCACGCCAGACTTGCTTCCAGCAGACATTATCGGCACATTGATTTACAGCCAAAAGAATGAGCAATTTTCCGTGCATCAAGGTCCGATCTTTGCCAACTTTCTCTTAGCTGATGAAATCAATCGTGCGCCAGCTAAAGTGCAGAGTGCTTTGCTTGAAGCGATGCAAGAACATCAAGTGACCATCGGCGAACAGAGCTATGCCCTCCCCAACCCTTTCTTGGTGCTTGCAACACAGAACCCAATAGAACAAGAGGGCACTTACACCTTGCCAGAAGCCCAAGTGGATCGTTTCATGCTCAAGGTGCTCATCGACTATCCCTCTTTGGAAGAAGAAAAGCGCATCGTAGCCAATCACATCGCTGGCGAAACGCGCGACGTACGTCCAGTGGTGTCCATCTCCGACATTTTAGAGGCACGAGAATTGGTGAAACAAGTTTATGTAGACGAGCGCATCACTCAATATATTACAGACCTCGTGTTTGCCACACGCTATCCCGAACAATATAAATTAGAGGGTTTCAAGTCGTTCATCGATTGCGGGGCATCTCCTCGCGCCTCTATCAATTTGGCCTTAGCAGCACGTACGAATGCTTTCCTTAAGCGCCGTGGCTATGTGGTCCCTGAAGATGTGCGTGCCATTGCGCACGATGTGTTGCGCCACCGCATCTCTCTCACCTATGAAGCTGAGGCCAACGAAATGACCACAGATCAAATCATCACAGAAATCCTCAATCGTGTCGATGTCCCTTAGGCACATTTTTGCAAGGCATTATTAACGTGGAAACCCAAGAACTCCTACAACGGGTGCGCCGTGTTGAGATCAAAACACGAGCACTGACGAATAACATCTTTGCAGGCGAATACCATTCCGCTTTCAAAGGTCGTGGCATGTCCTTTGCCGAGGTACGCGAGTATCAAATGGGCGATGATGTGCGCGACATTGACTGGAATGTGACCGCACGCCTTGGCACACCACACGTGAAGGTATATGAAGAAGAGCGAGAGCTAACAGTCATGCTGTTGGTCGATGTGAGTCGTAGCCTCGATTTCGGCTCACAAACACGCACCATGCGTGAAACCGTTATCGAAATTGCAGCTACACTGGCTTTTTCTGCCATTCAAAACAACGATAAAATTGGCGTTGTTTTCTTCAGCGACAAAATTGAGCGTTTCATTCCCCCTAAGAAGGGGCGAAAACATATTCTCTATATCATCCGCGAACTCCTCCAATTCAAGGCAGAAAGCAAGTACACCAAGGTTGGACATGCAATGGAGTTTCTCATGACTGCCTTGACAAAACGTTGCATTTGCTTCGTCTTAAGCGACTTCTTGGATAAAGACGATTTTTCACACCCACTCCTCATCGCAAACAAGAAACACGACATGGTGGCCATCCGCATCACTGATGTCCGACTGGGTGATTTTCCCGATGTGGGGTTGCTTCGAGTGTTCGATGCAGAGACTGGACACATCCAGTATATCGACACCTCCAGCAAAGCCCTCCGTGAGGAACAAATATCGTGGTGGCACAAAGAGACAGAACGTATAGAAGGTATTTTTCGGCGGTGCGGTGTGAGCTATACCACCGTGCCTACTGATGCCGACTTTGTGCGCCAACTCTTGCAACTCTTTGCCACACGGGCACGTATCAGAAAGTAGACACATGCGACAAATCCTATTCCTCCTTTTCTCTTTGCTGACACTCTCCATCTCTGCACAGGTGGGAGTGAAAATGTCGTTGGACACAGCCGCGATTCTCATTGGGGAGCAGGTGCAACTTAAAACTCAAGTAAGCATTCCAGCTGGCAAGAAGGTGAAATATCCACCAATAGAAGAGCGAGGACTCATTACCCCCGGTGTTGAGGTTGTGGCTGTTGGAAAAATCGACACTTCTGTAGTAAACGATGGGCAACGCTGGGAACTGACACGGAACTACACCATCACATCTTTTGACAGTGCTTTGTATTTTATTCCGCCCTTCACCGTAGAAGTGGACGGGAAGGCCTATGCCACTCAAAGCAAAGTGGGACTGAAAGTGTCGAGCGTTCCCGTAGACACCACTCATGTTGAAAAATTCGATGGGCTACGTCCCCCCGTTGAAGCAGACTTCTCTTTGAATTGGTGGCTCGTTGTAGCTTTTTTTCTCCTCGCATTGAGCGTTGTCGGCATCGTCTTTGTTGTGCGTCGTCTACGGCAGAAAGGAGTGGAGACGAAACAAGTTATTCTTGTGCGAAAACTCCCTGCCCACCAAACCGCTTTGGAAAAGATAGAGGCCTTTAAGCAACAAAATCCTGAGACGGTTGAAGCACAGCAACACTATTACGATGAATTAACTGCCGTGCTGCGCAATTATATAGAAGAACGATTTGGCATTCGCACCCATGAGATGACTTCTTCCGACATCATCACAGCTGTGACCCATTCGCACGATGCCACTGCGCTACGAGAATTGCGGGAAATTCTTGCCACAGCCGACCTCGTAAAGTTTGCCAAACAGCCCGCTTCAGTAGGTGAGAAAGACCGCAATTTGATGCAAGCCATTGATTACATCCAACTCACCAAACCATCTTCCGATGCTCCCATAGAGGAAACAACCATTGTGGAAGTTCCCAACAAAACGATTGTGCGTCATCGTCGCTTCTACCAGTGTGCGCTCAGTCTATTCATTCTGGTAAGCGTGGTCCTTTTAGTGTATCTTCTCAAAGAAGCCTACGAAATTTTCTTATAGTATGACTTTTGCCGCACCTCTATATTTTCTGCTACTTCTCCTCCTTATTCCTGCAACGTGGTGGCACTTCTTCCACCTGCAAAAGCGACAAACCACGCTAAAGGTAGCCACAACAGAGAGTTTTCGTCACAGCAAGAAAACGTGGCGTATGCGCTTGGTGCATCTTCCCGTAGTGTTGCGCGCACTTTGCTTCATCGCTTTAGTCATCGCTCTGGCCCGCCCTCAAACGAACAGTTCTGCGAAGGAGGGTGAGACGGAGGGTATCGACATCATGATGGCCATGGACATTTCCACAAGTATGCTCACGGCCGATCTCCGCCCCAACCGCATAGAAGCAGCCAAACGGGTGGGGTATGAGTTTATCGCCAACCGCCCTAACGACAATATCGGCTTGACTCTTTTCGGTGGCGAAGCTTTCCTACAATGCCCTTTGACGACCAACCATGGCGCACTGCTTAATCAGTTTCGTTTAGCCTCGTGTAGTATGGCCGAACATGGCATCATTGCCGCAGGTACAGCCGTGGGTATGGGCATAGCCAACGCTGTGACACACTTGGAAAAGAGTCCTGCGAAGAGCAAGGTCATTATTCTCCTTACCGATGGGGCGAATAACACAGGCGAGATTAGTCCGCTCACCGCATCAGAAATGGCTAAAAAGTTAGGCATTCGCATCTACACCATCTCTGTGGGCACAGACGCACCGACAAAGCAAGCGGTTGCCCAATTGCCCAATGGAGAAACGTATGAAGCCACTATTGATGCAACTTACGACCCAGAAACTTTGAAACAGATAGCCCAACAAACAGGCGGACAATTCTATCGTGCCACTTCTGTTTCCGAGCTTAGGGCGATTTACAAAGACATCGACAACTTGGAAAAGAGTAAACTCAAGGTCAAACGCTATGACCGCCGTACGGAACTATTTCCCTATTTTGCGCTCTGTTCCTTGGCACTTCTCATATTAGACATCCTACTGCGCATCACTTGGTTGCGCCGTATCCCTTAACAAAGTCCACATTCTCGTGTTTCGTTTCGCACAACCCGAATACTTTTACCTGCTCCTCGTAGTTCCTCTCTTAGTGGGCGTCTATTGGTTGACCAATCGGCGTTCACATCAACGCCTGCGACGCTTTGGTAATCCCGCCTTGCTCCTTTCGCTGGTACCTAACCGCTCTGCCCATAGGCGTTGGATAAAATTCTCTCTCCTTCTTGGCTGCGTAATGGCTTTGGTGGCCATGATTGCTCGCCCGCAAACAGGGCTTAAAGAAGTAGAAGAGACAAAGAAAGGTATTGAGATAGCCTTTCTCATCGACGTTTCTAATTCGATGCTTGCTACTGATGCCAATCCCAATCGCTTGGAACGTGCCAAACTTTTGGTCAACACCCTTATCGACCGCTTGCCTAATGATAAAATAGCACTCGGAGTATTTGCTGGCGAAGCTTATCCGCAACTGCCAATGACCACCGACCATGCAGCGGCCAAACTATTCCTTGATGCCCTCTCCACTGATATGGTGACACTCCAAGGTACAAACATTGCGGCCGCCATAGAAGTGGGAATGTCTTCTTTCTCGGAACAAAACAAGGGTGGCAAGGCACTCGTTATCATCACAGATGGTGAAAATCATGAAGCAGGCGCACAAGAGGCGGCCGAACAAGCCGCTAAATCTGGCGTTAATGTATATGTGCTGGGCATTGGTACAGAGAAAGGTGGCGTTATTCCCACAGAACAGGGGCCTCTTAAAGACGAGAATGGGCAGGTTGTAACAACGTCATTGAATATCAAAGCTGCACAAGATTTGGCAAAGGCCGGTAAAGGGCTCTATATTTCCGTGGACAATAGTATGACTGCTGGTGAGCAACTGGAAACAGCTTTTCGTAGCTTAAAGCAAAGTGCCTCCTCAACGCTCTATGCAGAATATGCCGAGCAGTTCACGGCTTTTGGTTGCCTTGCTCTCCTGCTCTTGATTGTCGAATTTGCTTTGAGTGAAACACAAAGTACTTGGCTCAACAAATTCAATCTATTTGAACGTCGTCCTCTCACTTCCAAAGGCAAACAGCTATGAAGAAGTCGCTCTTTCTCGCTATCGCTCTAACACTACTCTCTGCTTTATCGCTCCATGCTCAAAGCAAGAGTTGGAAAGAGAACCATCGTGGTAATCGCTATTTTTCTCAAGGGAAATATGCCGAAGCAGTGAAGTGTTATGACCGCGCTTTGCAGGCTGACACAACCGATGCCCGTGCCTATTTCAACCGTGGCGATGCTTATTTGTCACAGAAGAATGTGGAACAAGCCATGCACGACTATTCAAAGGCTGCTCACTTCGAAAAAGACAAACGCATCAAAGCCATGGCATTTCACAATATGGGTTATGTCTATCAAGCCACGGCAAACTCTCAACAAGACATAGGTGCAAAGCAAGAAGCCTTACACAAGGCCATCGACTTTTATAAGGAGTCTTTGCGCAATAATCCAAAAGATAACGGCACGCGCTACAACCTTGCTCTCTGTCAAAAGCAACTCAAGGATAGTCAGCAACAGCAGCCCAAATCTCAACCCAAACAACAATCTCAACAGAAGCCTCAGCAACAACCACAGAAACAGCGATCACAGAAGCAGCCCCAAGAGAAAAAGAACGACCCACAAACCCAGCAGTGGCTCAACCTCTCTCGCCAAGCAGAACAGCAGGTGCGTAAGAAACTCAACCAACAGCGCATACAACGTAATGTTGGTGGCAAAAATTGGTAAGTTATCCTCCCCTTTATTCATTTTAGTTTATGCGTTTTTTGCGACAAGTCTTCTTGTTTTTCTGTGCCTTGTCAGCCCTATTTTCATGGGCTCAACGCTTAGAAGTCGAAGCACCTTCTCGTGCTTCGACAGATGATTATTTTGCCCTCACCTACACCATTTCAACGACAAGCGCAGAACATTTCACGCCCCCTTCTCTCAAAGACTTTACCCTCCTCTCAGGACCCAACGTTTCAACCTCTAAGGGTTTCACGATGATCAACGGACGAATGTCGTCGTCCGAGAGTACGACCTACACCCTCATTCTGCAACCTACTGCGAAAGGACGTTTCATTGTGCCACCCGCTTCCATTATCGTTAATGGCAAGAAAGTTAATTCACGCGCCGTCACCATAGAAGTGACTGACGGCGGTGGCAAGTCGGGACGACACTCAGCACCGTCACAAAGCAACCCTACGGCAGTGCCCTCCTTGCAACAAGCGGGAAGTACTATTTCCAAGGCAGACCTTTTTATAAAGGCCAGCTCCTCACGCACACAAGTATTTGAGCAAGAAGCCATCCTGCTTTCTTACAAAGTTTATTTCCGCCCCAACATTGGTGTGGACAACGTGCAATTGGCTCAAAAGCCAGAATTCAAAAATCTTATTTCCCAAGACATTCCACCTCAGCAAATCCAGTGGCAGTCTGAGCGCGTCAATGGACAAGTCTACCGTGCAGGGATCATCACACAATACGTGATTTTCCCGCAGCAAAAGGGTACTGTGACCATTCCGCCCATCACTTTTAATTGTATCGTTGTTCAAAAAGAAGAAACGCTCGATCCTTTGGAAGCGTTCTTCAATGGTGGTGGCCTCTCTTCTGTACAAGTGCAACGCCAATCGAATGCCATCACGCTTCAAGTGGACGCTCTTCCCACTCCCAAACCGATAGGTTTCTCCGGGGCTGTAGGCAAATTCACCGCCAAAGGAACATTACTCACCACCACACCCAGAACGAACGAAGTGGCCACTTATCGTCTTACTGTCAGCGGATTGGGAAACTTAAAACTCATTACAGCTCCCACGCTGACCTTTCCTAAGGACTTTGAGACCTTTGAACCTAAGAGCGAAGAGCAGAGCACTGCAACACCGAATGGCACAGAAGGAAGCATTACTTTTGACTACACGTTCCTTCCGCAGAACGTTGGTCAATACACCATTGACGCCCCCACTTTTGTTTTCTTCAATCCTGAAACAAAACGCTACGAGACCATTACTTTGAGTGCACTGCATCTTTCCGTAGCGAAAGGTTCGGACACCCGTCCTATTATCACAAATGAGCTACATCCCTTGGCACATGGCCGACGGTCAATGGGTTGGCTGCGCTGGGGCGAGCTTCCCTTTTGGGGCATTCATCTCCTACTCCTCGTCCTCGCTATTGGTTGCGTGCTTTATCTCCGATATCGTTATGGCTTAGACACAGACGCCATTTCTTTTGCGAAACGCCGTGCCAACAATGTAGCGAAACGCCGCTTGCGCAAAGCCAAAGACCATTTATCAAGGGGTGATACTTCTGCCTTCTACACTGAGATAGCACAAGCATTACATACTTATGTGGCTGATAAGTTCCACATCTCTCGTGCCGAAATAACAAAAGAACGCATCGCCGAATGCTTGGCGCAAAGCCCTGCTTCCGAAAGCGACCAGAAAGCCTTTATGGCACTCATTACTGAATGTGAGTTGGCACAATTTGCTCCCGCAGGCCAATCTCGACCACCTCGCGAACTTCTTCAAGTAGCTGAACAACTCATCATTTCCATCAATAAAGCCCTATAGCAATGAGACCACTCGTTCTTCTTTTCCTCTTTTCCCTTTCAACCCTCTTTTCCTATGCGACAAGAGCTGAAGCAGACAGTGCTTACATGCGTCACGACTATGGTCTTGCAGCCTCTCTTTATGAACGAGCCATCGCTACAGACACTGCCGATGCCAACACGTTCTACAACCAAGGCAACGCTTACTATCAACTCAAGCAATACGGCAAAGCTGTCTTGGCCTACGAACGTGCCATTTTACACGATCCAGACTTCCAAGAGGCCCATGCAAACTTGGCCTTGACGCGCACGAAGTTGAAAGATCATTTCGATGCACCAGCACAAAACATTTTTGCCATGCTCACAAGCAACATTCTCCAAAATACGGGGATTGACACTTGGGCTTTTCTTTCGATTGTAGCCTTTACCCTTAGCTTGATAGCCACTGGTGTTTACCTTTTAACATCTCCAAAACTCGTACGCAAAATTGCTTTCTTCGTAGCTCTTATCCTGATCGCCATCACGCTGGCCTGCAATGTCTTCGGATTTGCCACTCGCCAACTCATGCGCCGTACGCGTTTTGTAGTACTCACAGAAACGCCACTCTATTCTTCTCCCTCTGCTAAAAGCCAAAAGATACGCTTGCTTCATGAGGGAACTACAGTGCAAATCCTCTCTAAGTCGCCCCACTGGATTCAAGTGGTACTGCCCGATGAAAAAGAAGGCTGGATCTCGGTGGAGTCGGGCGAGCGTATTCATATAATTAGATATTAAACTAAACTTGCTTCAACAAGTTTAGTCCAAAACAATTCCACTCCCCAACAAGAGGGCTTATTACATATCGCCTACTTTATTCCACATGACACAAAAACCCTTACTTTTCTCTTTGGCACTGACTTTAACTGCCTCTGCGACAATCACGGCACAGCCAGTTTCCCATTCCGCCACAATTTCTCAAAAAGCGAAATCAGCTCCACAGCTCTTTGCTTTCCAACGCACAAAGAGCGATCTTTTTCTCCTTATTCCAGACAGTCTGCTTGGCCGTCCTTTTTTAAGCGTTACACGTTTCATCACCACGCCTTCTGGACTAAAAATGTATGGAGGCGAACTCGGCAACACGCAAGTGCTTTGTTGGGAGAAGAAAGAGGATAAGCTCGTTTTGCGCTCATTGGATTACGGCGTGACGGCCGAAAGTGGTAGTACCATTGCACGTGCAGTGCGCAACAGCGGGGAGCAAGCCATCGTTGCTGCAATTCCCATAGAGTCTCCAAAACCTGCACCAACAGACAGCATCGCATTCAAGGATAAGGGTAAGAAGAAGAGAAAAAAGAAAGACAAGCACAATGAAGCCTTTCAAGAGCGTCCCGTTGCTGTGAAAGAACATGGCCCTAAAGTCTATCGTATTAAGGCTACCGACCTTTTCAAAGGCGACCACGCATCTTTGAGCATATCTGCAACAACAAAGACTATTTTGGGAGCAACTTCTTTCAAAGCCGATCAATCGTTCATTGACGAAGTGCGTGCCTATCCCACCAACATTGAAGTGAGTTCCACAAAAACTTATGCTGGGCGCAACGCCACTTCAGGCAATCTCACCTTCCAAGTGAATACCAGTTGGGTGCTACTCCCTAAAGAGCCGATGCGCCCCCGCACCTTCGACCCTCGCGTGGGCTACTTCACTGAACGTGCAACCACTTATAGCGATGCACAACAAAGTGTGCGTTCTCGACAAATTATTTCCCGCTGGCGTTTAGAACCCAAGGAGGAAGACCTCGACAAGATGCGTCGTGGCGAATTGGTAGAGCCCAAGAAGCCCATCGTCTACTACATTGACCCTGCCACACCACGCCAATGGGTAAAATACCTTATTCAAGGTGTTGAAGATTGGAATGTTGCCTTTGAGCAAGCAGGCTTTAAGCATGCTATTCGTGCCTATGAATGGCCTAATGATTCAACCATGAGCACGGAGGATGCCCGCTATTCTGTCATTCGCTACTTGGCTTCCCCCACAGCCAATGCCTATGGCCCTCATATCTCGGACCCACGTTCTGGCGAAATACTGGAAAGTCACATCGGATGGTATCACAATGTCATGAAGTTGGTACACGATTGGTATATGATACAAGCAGGAGCTGTGGACGAACGTACACATACGATGCACTTCGATGAGAAACTCATGGGTGAACTCATCCGTTTCGTTTCCTCACACGAAGTAGGGCACACCCTCGGCTTGCGCCACAACATGGGAGCGAGCTATTGCACTCCCGTAGAGAACCTCCGCAAAAAAGAATGGGTAGAGAAGCACGGCCACACAGCTTCGATTATGGACTACGCCCGCTTCAATTATGTGGCACAACCCGAAGACAATATCGGCGAGGCTGGCATTTTCCCACGTATCAACGATTACGACAAATGGGCCATTGAATGGGGATATAAATACTTCTCCGATGCGCAGTCGGAAAACGAAGAGCGTCTTCTTCTCAATCGTATCACCATCGACAGCCTCACAGCCAATCCTCGCCTATGGTTCGGGGGCGAAGGCAAGGACAACGACCCTCGGGCGCAAACCGAAGATCTTGGCGATGATGCCATGAAAGCTTCAGACTATGGCCTGCGTAATCTACGTCGCATCGTGCCACAGCTCGACAAATGGAGCTACGAGGAAGGAGATCTTGACGACAACTTGAAACAAGTGTATAGTGCTGCCATCACACAATATCGTCGCTATGTCGGCCACGTATGCCACAACGTAGGAGGCCAGTTTCAAAACTTCAAAAGTGCGGAACAACCCGGCGCAGTTTATGAAGAAATGTCTCGTGAGCGTCAGCGTCGAGCTTTGCAGTGGGTGAACGACAACGTGGTTAAAGAACCACAATGGCTTATTGCACCAGCTTATGTAAAACGTATTCACCGCAATTCACAAGATGCCATTCGCCCCGCGGGTGAAAATATGGTAAGCTATCTTACAAGTACGAATATGTTCAATAATGTGGCGAAGCAAACGCACTATACTGCCAATGAATACATACACGATCTTCTCAACATGTTATTTCCCATAACAGGAAAATCTTCATCATGGTTGCGTTTCTTGCAACAAACAGCAACAGTAAAACTGCTTAAACAATGGAGTAGTACCACGGAGGGCGATGGTCGTCCTTATATGACGGCTTTTCTTCAGCAACTCCTCAGTCGCCTGCGTACGTTACCTACCACAGACACTGCCACACGTGCTCACTATGCTGATCTTCGCTTACAAATTCAACAAGCCTTGAATGGTGGCGCCACATCTGTCTCCCGAACAAAAACGGGA